>JANYFQ010000397.1 GCA_025362615.1 Hymenobacter sp.
GGGGGGGGGGGGGGGGTGGATGCCGGTGAGGCGGCCCAGCAGCAGCCCGAACAGCAGCCAGCCGGGGTTGCCGCTTACGTCAGGCTGCCAGGTCGTTACGGTAAGTTGGGTGGCCCACACGCCGGCTGCCAGCAGCAGCCCCCGGCGCGGCGTGGGCAACGCCCGCCAGAACACGGCGGCCAGGTAGAGGGCGTACACCGGGCCGAAGTAGAGCCAGCTTTTCCAGCCGTCGTACACAGTGAAAAGCCCCAGCCCGGCGTAGAAGATAAATCCCGTGAACAGCCCGGTGGCCAGCCGGTTGAAGCGACGAAAGCCCAGCAGGCCGTAGAGGATGTGGCCGCCGTCGAGCTGCCCGATGGGGAGCAGGTTGAGGGCCGTGAAAAACAGGGCCAGTGCCCCGGCCAGCAGCACGGGGTAGTGCAACAATTCGAGCGGGTGCGGCACCCGGCTGGGGTCGGCAAAAGCGGTTTCGAGGAGGCGGTAGAGCAGGGGGCGGGCCAGGGCCAGGCCGTTTTGCAATTCCGCCGGGCCGTACACGTACTGCGCGTAATTGGCCCCGTAACGGGCGTATTCGGGGTGGATGCGGAAGAGCGAATCGGCCAGCGGCGGCAGCGCGACGAAGCCGTAGATGAGCAGCGGCACCGCCACCACGAAGCCCGCCAGCGGCCCGGCCAGGCCGATGTCGAAAAATTCGCGGCGCGAAAAAATGCGGTCCTTGATGCGGATGACGGCCCCGAAGGTGCCCAGGCCCAGCGGAAACGGGATGAAAAACGGCAGCGTGGCCCGCACCCGGTTGGCCCGCGCCACGAAATAGTGCCCGAACTCGTGTACCGTCAGCACCCCCAAAAACGGCAGCGCAAACCACAGGCCCCGCGCCCACTCGGCGGGCTGCGGCGCGGCCGGGAAGCCGGCAAAACCCAACGGCAGCAGCCCCAAATCGCCCCGCGTGAGCTGTACGCCGGCCAGCGTGGTGGTGAGCAGCGTGAGCACAAACAAGCCGAGGTGCAGCGCGTAGGTGCGCCAGCGCGGCGGCGCGGGCCGCTCGAAGCGCCGAAAGCCAGTGACCGTAACTGCTTTGGCAACAATAATTTCGGAAATAAAAGGCGGCGGTGTTGGCTCTTGGGCCGCTGGGGTGTCGTCGGCTGGCTCAGGCGGTGGGGTACTCGTTGGGAAAGGCACAGAGGGCTTCGGGCAGGGCTTGGGTGAGGGTGAGCGGCGGGGCCAGGTGCAGCACCCGCAGGCCGAGGCGGCGGGCCGTGACTACGTGCTGCGGGCTGTCTTCGATGAACAACACGTCTTCGGCCCGCCAGTTCATTTCGCGCAGGGCGTGCTCAAAAATAGCGTCGCCGGGCTTGCGGAGGCCGATTTCCTGCGAATAAAACACGCGGTCGAGGCAGTCGGCAATGCCGTGTTGGAGGCCGTACTGGGCGGCGAGGCGGCGGTTGATTTCGGCGATGTGCAGGTGGTTAGTGTTCGAGAGCAGGGCCGTTTGGTGGCCGGCGCGGCGCAGCGCGGCCAGGTAGGCGAGGCGCTCGGCGGGCACGTCGAGCAGCATGGCGTGCCAGGCGGCGTCGAGTTGCGCGTCGGTGGCTTGCAGGTCGTAGTGCTGGCGCAGGCCGTCGCGGAACGCGGCGGGCGTGAGGTGCCCGGTTTCCAAATCGTCGAACAGTTGGGCCTGGCTGGCCTGGGTGAACTCGGCCCCGTGCCCGGTGCGGCTGAGGCGGCGCACGGCCTCGACGGTGCGCTGGTAGTCAATGTTGATGAGAACGCCGCCGAAGTCGAAGAGCAGGTGGGGGAGGGGCACAGGGTAAACGCATTAAAATTGGAGGCACTTCTCGCGGTACTCATCCGATAAGGCACAATGGTTTCGTTTTCGATTGAGGCTCATGTTTTCAGGCCGGGCACGCAGCAGGTTAAGGGCAAACTTGCGCACCACGGCGCAGTTGGCGGCGGCGTTGCGGGCGCGTTTTCGGCTGCGGTCTTCGCCGAACACCACGTCCAGCACCCAGTGCAAGCGGTTTTCAACGCCCCAGTGCCGGCGCACATACTTCTGAAAGTCAGCGGTACTGCCTTGTCGGCTGCTGAGGTAAAGGCGCGTTTCGGTCGTTGTCACGCCCGTGGCCACGACCGTGCGCGTGGCCACGACTTCGACCACGGTGCGCAGCCCGGCCCACTCGGGCCCGCGCACGGCGGCGGGCAAGGCCGTGGCGGGCAAGGCCGTGGCGGGCAAGACGCGGCACGTGCGCGTTTCCCGGCGCCCGTGGGCGGCTTTCTCCCCGGTGTCGGTGGCGGTGTCAGCGGCTTGGGTTGCGGCGGCTTGGTTGTCAGCGGCTTGGGTTGCGGCGGCAAAAGCGTCTTGGACGGCCGCTTGCAGCGCGGCTTGGTTGCCCTTGAGGGCCAGCAGGTAGTCGGCCCCGGCGGCGGCGATGGCCTGCGTGACGCTTTTCTGGCAGCCGATGGCGTCCATCGTCAGCAGGCAGCCGCCCACCTCGAGCAGGGCCAGCAAGTCGGGCAAGGCCGTGATTTCGTTGGCCTTGTCCGGGGTCTGGTACTGGCCCAGGCACAGGCCGGCCTCGTCGCACCAGGCGTGGAGCAAGTGGACGGCCGACACGCCGCCCTGCGCGT
>JANYFQ010000405.1 GCA_025362615.1 Hymenobacter sp.
GTGGCTGCCCTGGCCCAAACCAAGCTTCTCACCGTCGAAGATGCCTTCCTCAACCGCGACCTCCAACCCCAAAACCTGCGCCAGCTAAGCTGGGTGCCAGGCACAAAAGACGAATTCAGCTATCTGCGGCCGGCCGCCAACGGCCAACCCGAAGCGTTGCTGCGCGGCGCAGCCGAAGGCAAAGAACTTATGGCTTCCGTCGCGCTGCCGGCCCTGGCGGCGGCCCTGCAAGCGGCCGGGGCCGATGCGCTCAAAACCTTCCCGCCCGCGCAGTGGCGCGACGGCAACACGCTGCTGGTCACGCTCAAGAACCAGGTGTACGGCTACGATGTGAAGGCCGCCCGCGCCAGCAAACTGTTTGGTTTCGATGCCGAAGCCGAAAATGTCGAGGCCGACCCCACCAAAGCCCGCGTGGCCTACACCAAGGGCCAAAACCTGTTTGTTTCGATGGCCGGGCGCGAAAACGAAGCCGTGACGCAGGAGGCTAACCCCCAAATCGTGAACGGGCAGGCCGCGCACCGCTCCGAATTCGGCATCACGAAAGGCACGTTCTGGAGCCAGTCGGGCCAGAAGCTGGCCTACTACCGCATGGACCAAACGATGGTGACGGACTACCCGCTCGTGGACGTTTCGACCACGCCCGCCAGCGTCAAAGCCATCAAATACCCCATGGCCGGCGACCGCAGCCACGAAGTAACCGTGGGCGTGTACGACCTTGCTACGCGCAAAACAATTTTCCTGCAAACCGGCGAACCCCGCGAGCAATACCTGACGAATTTAGCCTTCGGCCCCGACGAAAAAAGCATTTACCTGGCCGTATTAAATCGCGGCCAGAATGCAATGCAATTAAAGCAATACGACGCGGCCACCGGGGCATTTATAAAAACCTTGTTTGAGGAAAAAGACGCTAAATACGTCGAGCCGCTCAACCCCATTGAATTTGTGCCCGGCCACGCCGACCAATTTATTTGGCAAAGCCAGCGCGACGGTTTCGTGCACCTGTACCTCTACAACACCGGCGGGCAACTGCTGCGGCAGCTCACCCAGGGCAATTGGCTTGTAACCGATATGCTGGGCTTTAGCAGCAACGGACGGGAAATCATCTACACCGCCACCGCCGACGGCCCACTCGAACGGCACGTATATGCCGTGCCGGTAAGCGGCGGCAATCCGCGCAAATTATCGCAGGGAACAGGAACGCACGCGGCAATTTTTAATGCGGGCGGTAATTATTTTATTGATAATTTCAGCAGCAGCGTTACGCCGCGCAGCATCCGCGTTATAACGGTGGCCGACGGTAAATCGAAACGCTTACTGCTGAATGCGCCCAACCCGCTGGCCGATATTAAATTGGGCGAAACCAAATTATTTCCCATTAAAACCGCCGATGGCCGCACCGATTTATTTTGTCGGCTTATTACGCCGCCAAATTTCGACCCGCAGAAAAAATACCCCGCCGTGGTGTATTTGTACGGCGGCCCGCACGTTCAATTGGTGACCGAAAGCTGGCTCGGCGGCGCTAATTTGTGGATGCAGATGATGGCCCAAAAAGGCTACGTCGTGTTCACACTCGACGGGCGCGGCTCGGGCAACCGGGGGCGCGAGTTTGAGCAAGCCACGTTCCGGCAGCTCGGCACGGCCGAAATGGCCGACCAGCTCGAGGGCGTGAAATACCTCAAAACCTTGCCTTATGTGGACCAAAACCGCCTCGGTGTTCACGGCTGGAGCTTCGGCGGCTTCCTCACCACCACGCTCATGACGCGGGCACCGGGCACGTTCAAAACCGCCGTCGGCGGCGGGCCGGTCATCGACTGGCGGCTGTACGAAATCATGTACACCGAGCGCTACATGGATACGCCTCAGGAAAACCCCGCCGGCTACCAGCAGGCCAACCTACTGAACTACACCGACAAACTGCAAGGAAAACTCTTGCTCATCCACGGCACCGTGGACGATGTGGTGGTGTGGCAGCACTCGCTCGATTACCTCAAAACAGCCGTCGATAAGGGTGTGCAGCTCGACTACTTCGTCTATCCCGGCCACCCGCACAACGTGCTGGGCCGCGACCGGGCGCACCTCTACCGCAAGATTACCCAGTATTTCGACGAGCATTTGTAGCCCCGCCACCGCCTCCATTTCCTGCCCCCAATGCCCGTAACCATCTCCGCCGATTTCAAAAAAAAGCTGCTTCAACTCTCCGAAAAAGAATTGGCCGCGCTGGTGGTGCGGGCCGCCAAGCGCGACGATGAATTCTACGACACCCTGCGTTTTGAGCTGCTCCAGGACGTGGACGTGGCCAGCATTCAGGCCGATACGGAGGACAAAATTCACGAGTTGTTCAACCTCAGCGTATCGGGTTATTTGCTCACCAAAAGCCTGCCCAAAGTATTGAGCAAGGCTACCAAGGAAGTAGCCCGCGCCCGCCGCATCACCAAAAACAAGCAGCTCGAAGTTGATTTAAATCTCTACGCGCTGCGCCTTGTTTTCCGCAATTACAGCGGCCCGCTCGACTCATCAAACAACCAGTTTTACAAGGCCACAGCCCGCCTGGCGGTGCGTACGGCGGGCTTGGTGCTCAAAAACCTGCACGAAGATTTCTGGCTCGAATACAAACCCGAACTAGATGAGTTTTTTGGAAATCTGCGAGCCTACGACAACCGCTGGAGCTTATCGTTTGAACTGCCTTCCGAAATGAGCATTCCCGATTAGCGCACCGCAATTACAGTAACGATACAAAAGCCGTTAACCAAGCTTTTCGGAAGGTTCCAGGGACTTGGTGCTACAGCGCCTTATGTTTGAGAAATCTTTCGCTTTTCTCCCAGTTTATGTTCAAAAACCATACTCGAATTGCGGCCGTTGCCAGTTTGTTTTTGCTTGGCGGTTGCGCCGCTTCGTACACGCCCATTCGGCCCGACCGCATCAACACCTACACCGTGCCGATGCAACGCGACCCCGTAGAGGTTGGCTACCAGATTGACGCTCTGAAGGCCCGTGGGGCCAACAAACGGTACGCCAAAAAAGAGGCCAAGGCCCGTTATCGTGTTACGGCTCTGCGTATTACGAATAACACCGAACGGGTGCTGACCTACGGGCGCGACGTGGTGCTGATGTCGGGCAATAACTTGATAACCCCGGTGTCGCCCGGTGTTGCTGCCAACGATATGAAGCAAGGCGTGGCCATCTACCTGCTGTACTTGCTGCTCAACTTTAACATTGGAGGACGAACGGACTTTAACTCGGCTACGGGGCAAGCGACAACGACCGGCGGGACGTTTATTCCAACCGGTCCGTTCATTGCGGGGGGAAATATTTTAGGTGCCAGCCTGGCCAATAAAAACTTCCGCCTCAACCTCGAAGCCAACGACCCGACCAACCGCACAATTAATCCCGGAGCCACCATTTACGGCGTGGTTACGCTACGCGACGTAGAGGCGACGAACCTGCACCTGGTACTGCGATAAAACGATAATCCGGTCAGCTTTTGGCCTCGGATAACAGGGTTTCGGCCAACAAAAAA
>JANYFQ010000453.1 GCA_025362615.1 Hymenobacter sp.
GTCCGCATATTGTGCAGGCGGTCGGCTATTTTGATGAGGATGACGCGCACGTCTTCGCTGAGCGTGAGCAGCATCTTGCGGAAGTTTTCGGCCTGCTCGGAAGTGCCGTACTCGAAAACGCCCGAAATCTTGGTGAGGCCGTCGATGATGCGCCGCACCTTGAGGCCAAATTCGCGCTCCACGTCGTCGAGTTCCCAGGCGGTGTCCTCCACCACGTCGTGCAGCAGGGCGGCCACGATGCTGGTGGGCCCGAGGCCGATTTCCTCGACCGCAATTTGCGCCACGGCCAGTGGATGAAGGATATACGGCTCGCCGGATTTGCGGCGCATCTCCTTGTGGGCTTCCAGCGAGGTGTTGAAGGCCTTTTTGATGAGGCGGGCATCGCCGGGCTTGAGCGTGGGCTTGGCGGCGCGGAGCAGGCGGCGGTAGTGGCGCAGGATTTCCTGGCGTTCGGCTTCGGGGGAGATGGTAGCGGGCATGGCGACGCAAATAACAGCGCGGGGCGCGGAAAAGTGGCGGCGGGTGCGGCTGGCCCCGGCAAATGCGCGGGACCCTTGCGAAGCCGCCGCGCCGCCCGTACCTTTGCGCCCCCGTAGCAAACGGCTGACGATGCGGATGTGGCGAAATTGGTAGACGCGCCAGGTTTAGGTTCTGGAGCCGCGAGGCGTGTGGGTTCGAGTCCCTCCTTCCGCACGGGTAATTAAGTAGTTAGTCAAAAGCAGCAAGTAGCAAGACCCCATTTTTTGTTTCGGCAAACAGTACGTTATCGTCTTGCTATTTGCTACTTTCGACTGACTACTTTTTTCTTTGTTTTTTCCTCACTTTTTAGCGCGGCCAGCGAGCGTCCGCACCCCTTGCTTTGACCATTACCCTCGACAAAAACGACGAGCAGCTAACCGGGCTGCTGACCGTACACCTCACCGAAGCCGACTATATGCCGGCCGTGGACACGCAACTTAAGGACTACGCCAAGCGGGCCCAGGTGAAGGGGTTCCGGCCGGGCAAGGTGCCGGCGGGCCTCGTGAAAAAAATGTACGGCAAGGGCATTTTGGGCGAAGAGCTGAACAAGCTGCTCGGCAAAACCGTGGACGGCTACATCAAGGAAAACAAGCTCAAGCTGCTCGGCGAGCCGCTGCCGGTGGCCACCGACGTGGAGCTGGATATGGGCCAGGAATTTGATTTTAAGTTTGAAATGGGTTTTCTGCCCGATTTCGCGCTGCCCATCGAAGGCCTGGAGCTGGACCTGCACAAGGTGAGCATCGACGACGACACGCTGGCTCAAACCAACGAGCAGATTGTGCGGCAGTTTGGCGAAACCGCCAACCCCGAAACCTCCGAAGCCACCGACTACCTGTTCGGCAAGCTCAAAAAGGCCGACGAGGAAGGCGCGGGCCGCACGGTGCTGCTGCCCATCAACAAAGTAACCGGCGACGTGGCGCAATTTGTGGGCGTGAAGGCCGGCGACGCACGCACGTTTGACTTGCAGGCGGCTTTCGGGGGCAACGCCACGGCCATCAGCAACTTTTCGGGGCTGACGAAGGCCGAGGCCACGGCCGCCACGGGCGACTACGTGTTCAACGTCGAGAAAATAAACCGCACCACGGCCCCGGAAATGAACCAGGAGCTGTTCGACAAAGTATTTGGGCCGGAAACGGTGAGCAGCCCGGAGGAATTTGACGCCAAGGTGCGCGAAATCATCACGAGCAACTACGAGCGCGAGGCCGAAAACTCGCTGGCCAACCGGCTCGTGGAGCAGCTCATTGCAAAGACCGACATTAAGCTGCCGACGGAATTTTTCAAGAAGTGGCTGGTGCGCGTGAACAACGGCAAGCTGACCACCGACCTGGTAGAAGAAAACTACGACAAGTACGCCAACGAGTTGAAATGGAGCATGATTCGCAACAAGGTGGTGGAAGATTCTGCCATCAAGGTGAGCGAAAGCGAAATCATGGACCGGACGCTCGACAAAATCATGGGGCAGTTTAATATGCCCAACATGAACGACGAAATGCGCGGGGCCATGCAAGGCTACGCCAAGTCGCTGCTCGAAAAAGACAACGGCAAGCTCTACGTGGAGGAGTACGAGGCCATTCTGGCAGACAAAGTGGTGGCCGAGCTGCGCGGCAAAGTTGTTGTGAAGGAGCAGCCGGTAACGGCCGAAGAATTTCGCAACCTGCACAGCTAAAGTATTTGGCTGAACGGTTTTGAGCGTTTGAAAAGCCCTTGCCTTTGGTGGCAGGGGCTTTTTATTTGCGGAAGGGTGGGGCTTGGCGGAGCAACATTTGAGCGGGTTTTGGTCTTTGTTTTTTTGATTTTTGGCGCGGCGCGGCGGGCGGCGTTTGGTGGTTACTTCATTCACTCGCGGGTTTCAACCCCGCGTTACTTCAACCCAAATGCTGAATAAACAGGAATTTCGCAAGTTTGCCGTGAAGGGCCAGGGCCTCAACGGATTGATGGTGGACCAGTACATCCGCAACGTGGAGGGCCAGACGAGCCAGAACTTCACGGGCATGACGCGCTCGGTGATTGAGGAGCGGCCGATGAATTTCCGGGAAGTGGACGTGTTTTCGCGCCTCATGGCCGACCGCATCGTGTTTCTGGGCCAGGCCGTGGACGATTACATCGCCAACGTCATCACCGCCCAACTCCTGTTTTTGGAGTCGGCCGATGCCAAGAAGGACATTTTGCTCTACGTGAACTCGCCGGGCGGCTCGGTGTACGCCGGGCTGGGCATTTACGACACCATGCAGTACGTGAACCCCGACGTGGCCACGATTTGCACTGGGCTGGCCGCCAGCATGGGCGCGGTGCTGCTCGCGGGCGGGGCCAAAGACAAGCGTTCGGCGCTGCCGCACGCCCGGATTATGATTCACCAGCCCTCGGGCGGGGCGCAGGGGCAGTCGTCGGACATCGAAATCACGGCCCGCGAAATCCTCAAGCTCAAGAAGGAGCTGTATGACATTCTGCCGCTGCCCAGCAGCAAAAAAACGCTGCCCGCCACGGCCCATCGAGAGGTAATTGCGTTGCTCATGGCACCAAAAATACCACATCCGGCCCAGTATAT
>JANYFQ010000455.1 GCA_025362615.1 Hymenobacter sp.
CAAAAGCCTCGGCCTGGCCCAGCAGGAAACCGAGCGCCTCAACGCCACCACCGAAAAAATCCTCAAGCTGGAGCTGAAAAAAGTGCGCTACATCCGCTCGCTCAGCTTCGTGCAGGGCACGTTTGTGAACCTGCTCCGCAACGCCATTATGTTGCTCATGCTGTGGCTGGTGGTGCAAGGGCGCATCACGGTGGGCGAGTTTTTCTCGCTCTTTATTTACTCCTTCGCCATCTTCGGGCCGTTGCAGGAATTGGGCAACATCATCAGCGTCTATCGCGAAACGGAAGCTTCGCTGGCCAATTTCCAGCAAATTCTCGACACGCCCAAAGACGTGAAACCGGCCCACCCCAGGCCCGTGCCGCACCTCGAAACCTTAGCCTTCGACGATGTGCGGTTTCAGCACCTCACCGCCGCCGGGCCGGCGCTGGCCGGCATCAGCTTCGACACCCACCTGGGCCAGACCATTGCCTTCGTCGGCCCCAGCGGCTCGGGCAAAACCACGCTCGTTAAGCTGCTCGTGGGCCTCTACCCGCCCCAATCGGGCCAGATTTTGTACAACGGCATCCCCGGCTCCGAAATCGACCTTGACGAGCTGCGCGAGCAAGTCGGCTTCGTCACCCAGGACACCCAGCTTTTCGCCGGCACCATCCGCGAAAACCTGCTCTTTGTGGCCCCCCACGCCACCGATGCCGAGTGCCTGCAAGCCCTGCACCAAGCCGCCGCCGACCCGCTCCTGGCCCGCGCCGCCCACGGCCTCGACACCGTAATCGGCGAAGGCGGCGTGAAGGTGTCGGGCGGCGAAAAGCAACGCCTCAGCATCGCCCGCGCCCTGCTGCGCCGCCCCACCCTGCTCGTTTTCGACGAAGCCACCTCCGCCCTCGACTCGCTCACGGAAGAGGAAATAAGCCGCACGGTGCGCGAGCTGTCCGGCTCCCAAAAGCACATCACCATCCTCATCGCCCACCGCCTCAGCACCATCCTCCACGCCGACCGCATTTTCGTCCTCGAACGCGGCCACGTAGCCGAACAAGGCACCCACAACGAACTGCTGACCAACAAGGGCTTGTACTACGCCATGTGGCGCCAGCAAATCGGCGAACGGAAGGAGATTGGGGCGGTGGCGGCGGGGTGAGGGAATGAGTTGGCGTTTCTATACCTTTGTGTGCGGTTGGCGAAGAGTAAGTCGGCTCAGGAAATTATGTGCGAACACCTAATACAACTCGACCAAGACCTTAAAGCAAAAGGAATAAGTGAAACTTTTAGGGGAAAAGCATGGTCAGGTAACTGTCGAGAGTGGGTCTACTACAACTGCCGACTAGACTTAGAAGCAATGAGAAAAAAATATTGTCTTCCAAGTTTCGTGGCCAACCATGTGAATGACGACAACAAATCAGGTCTGGAAGCTGGTTTTGTTTGTGAAGTTTGCTCTGATGCAATAATGGGGCTTTATTCTACAGTAAAAAATATAAATTCTGTAGTATGAACATTTTTCTTAAATTATATAAATTTACTACCATGTTGGTAGAACGCACCAATCGCGAGGTTATCATTCGCTTGCCAACTTCCGTGGACACGGAAGACTTGCAGGATTTTTTGAACTATGCCCGATACAAGGAACTCACTGCGGGTTTCCAAGTCGCGCAAGAAGAAGTGGACAAGCTGGCAAGTGAGATAAACAGTAGCTGGTGGAAGGAGAACAGAAAGCGGCTCATTAAATGAAAATTATTGTTGACACCAACATTGTTTTCAGCGGCATCCTGAATACAAAAAGCCGAATTGGTAAGTTGCTTACCGGTTCGCGTAGCCCTTTCCGATTTTATACCTGCATCTACTTGCAAGCCGAAATCATAAGGCACCGAAAAAAACTGCTGAAAATCACCAAACTGCCAGAAGACGCACTTCTTGAATTGGAAAGGCTGGTTAGCGGCAATATTACTTTCATCAACGAGGAGTTATTGCCAGAAGAGCTGTTGGTGGAAACCGAAGAGCTGCTTGCCGACATTGACCCCAACGACACGCCCTTCGTGGCGCTGACCAAGCACCTGCAAGGAAAACTCTGGACGGGCGACAAGCTGCTTTACGACGGACTGAAGGCCAAAGGCTTTGAGGACATGATGAGCCTGTTTAGAGTTTGTCGTCAGGAGGGATTTTGCGTAATAAAAGCACGGCAAAGGCCAGATAATGAAAGGCCAACCAATTTTCGGCACTGGTTTCGAAGCGCACGAGCAGGGTTTTGAAACTATCCAGCCACGAATTGGTGCGTTCAATCGCCGTGCGCTGACGATATAGTTCCGCATCAAAATACACGTCTTCTTTTTCGTCTCGCTCGCCCGACCTGGGGTTGAGCGCGATGTTGGCTTCGATGCCGCGCCGAAAGCACTCTTCGCGTAAGCGCTTGGCATCGAACCCACTATCGGCGTTTAGAAACACGCCTTCAAGCGAAATCTGCGCCTCTTCCACGAGCGCACACAACTCGGCAAACGAGGTTTCGATGTCAAACACGTCGTGGTGGTTGCCCGCTTGTGGGCTGGCACAGGCCAGTGGCTGGCCGGTGTTATCGGCCAAAAAGAGCAGGTTGGTGGTGCGGGCCGCTTTGCGGCCCTGGTAGCCGATGGCCGCCCCGCCGTTTTTGGCCAGGGTATGGCTGCCATCGAGTTGGATGCTGGACAAGTCAAGCCGGCGGCGGTGTACGCGCAAGAGCGTAAGCCACAACTTTTTCCAGCTCCCATCTTTGCGCCACTCGTTGAAATGGTGATACACCCCCGACCAGGTTAAAAAAATTTTCCGTAAAAAATTGTTTGACAGGCAATTGCCGCCACTGACAACCGGTTTTAAGCTTGTACAAAATGGCCTCCACGACTTCGAGCAGGTCGGCCTTCACCTCGGGGCCACGGCTGCCGCAACTCAGGTAGGGCAAGAGCCAGGTGCGGATGATATCTTTGCGTAGGACTTCCATGGAAAAACGAGGTTTGAGTGGGTCGCACCACAAATCTCCGACTTCTTTGGGAGTCTTTTTCCGTTTTACCGCCTGCCAACGGAAACTCTAAACAGGCTCGATGACAACCGCCGAGCTTTCAGCGCTGCTCGACGAGCTTGACCAGAAGTATAACGGCCCGTTTCCATGACAACCAACACCTGTTGCCACGACCTGCTCTTCGGCCTCGCCGTGGGCGACGCGCTAGGTGTACCGGTCGAATTCAAGAACCGCTCGTAAACCGCCCGGCAACCGGTGACGACGTGAGGGGCTACGGCAATCACCACTTGCCGCCCGGCGTGTTTTCCAACGATAGCTCACTGGCCTTTTGCCTGGCCGCCGCAATCAGTTGCTGTCGATAATCCGTTCGCCACGGGCGCTGCGTTCGCGGCTGGCCAGTTGGTTTTGGAGTTGAAACGTCACCTTCTCGCAGTCCGCAAAGCGCTGTTTCTCCTGCGCCAGCGCCGCTTCGGTGGCTGTGAGTTGCAGGTAGAGGTAGCCGATGAGGCCCAGGGCCAGCAGCAGCGCCCCGATGAAAAGTATGTTTTTCATGCGTCAAAAAGTGCATTTTAAAAAAGCCCGCCGCGCTGTGCAACGCACAACCCGCCGGGCTTTTTCGCTAACAATCAAAACGAATTAAATGGCTGTCTTCGGGTCGAACTGCTCCAGGTAATCGGCTACTTTTCGCACGAACATTCCGCCCAGCGAACCGTCCACCACACGGTGGTCGTAGCTGTGGCTGAGGAACATGAAGTGGCGGATGCCAATCAAGTCGCCCTGCGGGGTTTCAATCACGGCGGGCTTCTTTTTGATGGCCCCGACGGCCATAATCGCCACTTGCGGCTGCATGATGATGGGCGTACCCATCACGTTGCCAAACGAGCCGACGTTGCTCAGGGTGTAAGTGCCGCCTTCGAGGTCGGCGGGGGTGAGCTTACCGGCGCGGGCGCGGGTGGCCAAGTCGTTTACCTTCTTGCTCAGGCCGTTGAGATTGAGTTGGTTGGCGTTGTGAATGACGGGCACAATGAGGTTGCCCGAGGGCAGGGCCACGGCCACGCCGATGTTGATGTCGCGCTTCTTGATGATGTAATCGCCGTCAATCGAAACGTTAATCAGCGGAAAGTCCTGAATGGCGCGGGCTACGGCCTGCACGAAGATGGGCGTAAAGGTGAGGTTCTCGCCCTCGCGCTTCTTGTAGCTGTCTTTGTGCTTGTTGCGCCAGTTCACCAGTTCTGTTACGTCGGCTTCTACGAAGCTCGTGACGTGAGGCGAAATCCGCACCGAATCCACCATCCGCTGCGCTATCATTTTCCGCATCCGGTCCATCTCAATCAGCTCCTGCCCGCCGCTCACGCTGGGCGCGGGCTTGCTGACTGGTTGCTGGGTTGGTGGATTAGTGGGTTGGTGGGTTGGTGGGTTGGCGGCGGCAACCGGTGCTGCGGCGGGTGCAGTCGTTGCAGCGGGTGCCGCCACCGGGGCCGGGGCCGGGGCTGGCACGAGCGCCGGCTTGCCGTTGGCTACGTGGTCGAGGATGTCTTTTTTGGTTACGCGGCCTTCCTTGCCCGTGCCGGGCAGGTACTCCAGGTCGGTCATCGACACGCCTTCTTCGCGGGCAATGCTCAACACCAGCGGCGAAAGGAAACGGCCCGGCTGATGCACGGCGGCAGCTTGGTTTCCGGTGGCTTGTTGGGTAGCTTGCGGGTCGTGCGGTTCGGGTAAGTAAGGCACGGCTTCGGCCGGGGCGGCGGCGCTGCCATTGGCGCTGGGGGCGGCAATGCCCGCCGCCGCGTCGGTTTCGACGATGGCGATGGGGGCACCCACGGCCACTACTTGTCCTTCCTGCACCAGAATTTCGGCCAGTATCCCGGCGTAGATGGCCGGTACTTCGGTATCGACCTTATCAGTGGCCACTTCCAGCACCGATTCGTCTTGTTCGATGGCATCGCCGACTTGCTTGAGCCATTTCAAAACGGTGCCTTCCATGATGGATTCGCCCATTTTGGGCATCGTCATTTCCACTCGTGCCATAAGGTGCAGGGAGTTGTGTAGGGTGGGTGGGATGGGTTTTAGAGGGGGCAAAGGTACGCCACAAGCCCCCGCGCCTGGCCGTAATTTGCGCCGGGCCGCGCCCCGTTGTGCCCCGCCCCGGCGCGTTGTCCAACCCTGGCCACGCAAGGCGGAGATTTGCCCTGCTTGCGGCCTCTCAAAAAACTGTTTTCCGCTCCGTGCTTGCATCAACCAAAAACCCCCCTTACTTTTGCACTCCCGAAACCACTTCGGGAACCTTATAGAGAGGTGGCAGAGTGGTCGAACGCGACGGTTTCGAAAACCGTTATACCGGCAACGGTATCGGGGGTTCGAATCCCCCCCTCTCTACAATTTCTAATTATGAATTAGAAATTACGAATTACAAGTTGGCACTGTCCCAATTTTTAATTCATAATTTTTAATTCATAATTTTTTTACAGAGAAGTGGCAGAGTGGTCGATTGCGGCGGTCTTGAAAACCGCTGACTGTTACAGGTCCGGGGGTTCGAATCCCTCCTTCTCTGCTGAAAAGCCCCGTTTCCAAGTCGGAAACGGGGCTTTTGCTTTTTTGGCGGTGTACCACCAAGCTGTGCTGCCACCGCCCTAACGTACCCGCACCCCGTTCACCCAGGTTTGCCGCACCGTAGCGGCGCGGATTTTCAGCATGGGCGCGGTTAATAAATCCACGTCGAGCAGCACGAAATCGGCCCGCATACCGGGTTTTAGTTGGCCGGTTTCTTGGTCATCAAAATTGGCGTAAGCGGCCCCGGTGGTCATGCCTCGCAGCGCAGCGCGACGGCTGAGGCGGTTGGCAGGTAAAAAGCCCATGGTGGGCTGTCCGTGAGGGTCTTGCCGCGTTACGGCGGCATAAAAACCGAAGAGTGGGTTTATGTCCTCGACCGGGAAATCGGACCCCAGGGCGAGGCGTTGGGCGCTACCCAGCAGCGCAGCGTAGGCGTAGGCCGAAGGCAGACGGGCGGAGCCGAGGCGCTGCCCGGCCCATGCCATATCGGAAGTGGCATGGGCGGGTTGCACCGACGGAATTACGCCGTAGCGCCCAAACAGCGCCACGTCGGCCGGCGACACAATTTGGGCGTGTTCGATGCGCCAACGGCGGGCCGATTGCGGCCCCAGCACGGCCCCGTACAGGTTGATTAGCAAGTGGTTGGTCGAGTCGCCGATGGCGTGGGCAGCGAGTTGCAGTTGGCTGGCGGCTACCTGCGCGGCGTAGCGCCGGAGCGTATCCAGTGGCAGGCGCAGCAGGCCGCGTTGGGTGGGCGCGTCGGCGTAAGGGCGGCGCAGGCAGGCGCCGCGCGAGCCCAATGCCCCGTCCACGAACACCTTAAAGCCAGGCACCGATAGCCGCTCGCCCCGCATTGGCCCGTGGCGCAGGTAGTAGGCGCGGGTCGGTGAGTCCGACAGCAGGGCGTAGGCGTGGAGGCGGATTTGCAACTCCCGCCGCTGGTAGAGCGAGTCGAGCCGATTGATTTCGCGGCGCGTGAGGCCCATGTCGGCCACCGAGGTCAGGCCCACTGCGAAGCAGCGTTGCTGGGCCTCGCGGAGCAAGGCCACGGTTTCGGCCGGGGCGGGCGGGGGCAGCAGGCGGGCCACGGCGGTGGCAGCGTTGTCGGTCAGTACGCCGGTTAGCTGGCCGTCGGGGCCGGTTTCGAACCGCCCGCCGGCCACGCGGCTGGCGGGCGTGAGGCCCGCCCGGCGCAGCGCCGCGCCGTTCACGAGCACGGCATGGCCATCGACCCGCCACAACAAAACGGGTACGTCGGGGAAAAGTTGGTCGAGGGCGGCGCGGGTGGGCAGCGCCTGGCCCGGCCAGCGGGTTTCGTCCCAGCCGGTGCCCGTGAGCCAGGCTGCTGCCGGGTAGGCGCGGCGGTGGGCGCGGAGCAGCGTCACGGCTTCGGCCCAGGAGCGGGCCGCGCCCAGGCGGGCATCGCGCAAGCCCAAAGCATAATAGTAGAAGTGGCAGTGCGCGTCTTGTAATCCGGGGTACAAAAACCGCCCGTGGGCATCCACGGTTTGGGCGGCGCGGTAGCGGCGCGTCAGGTCGGCGGTGCGGCCTACCGCCACGATGCGGCCTTGTTGTACAGCCACTGCTTCGGCTGTACGGAATACTGAATCAGCTGTTTGGATGTGGGCGTTGATGATGAGCAGGTCGGCAGTACTGGGGGTAGATTGGCAACCGGGCGCAACGAAAAGTGCCGCCAGCAGCAGGCTGGCGGCACTCAAAAGTTTTAGAAAATTGGGATTGGTACAAAAAAGCATATTGCGCCGGTGAGGGCGGGGGTGTTTTGGGGGTGGGGGAGGTGCGGACGCACGGGTCGAAAACCCGCGTTGCCCCGCGTTACTCGAAGCGCATATGCTTCACCGATTCGCCGGAGTTTTGCAGTTCCTGCAAGCTCTCGATGCCGATTTGCAGGTGGCGCTTCACAAAATCGGTCGTCACTTTCGAGTCCGACTCGCTGGTTTTCACGCCTTCGGGGGTCATTGGGTTGTCGCTGACGAGCAGCAACGCCCCGTGCGGGATGTCGTTGGCGAAACCGACGACGAAAATGGTGGCCGTTTCCATGTCGATGGCCAGGGCCCGCACGCGGCGCAGGTAGGCCTTAAACTCCTCGTCGTGCTCCCACACGCGGCGGTTGGTGGTGTACACGGTGCCCGTCCAGTAGTCCAGCTCGTGCTTTTTAATCATCGACGACACGGCCCGCTGCAACCGGAACGAGGGCAGCGCCGGAATTTCCTTCGGCAAGTAGTCGTCCGAAGTACCTTCGCCCCGAATGGCGGCGATGGGCAAAATCAGGTCGCCGAGCTTCGATTTTTTCAGCCCGCCGCACTTGCCCAAAAAAAGCGCCGCTTTGGGCTTGATGGCCGAAAGTAAATCCATGACGGTGGCTGCCATCGGCGAACCCATGCCGAAGTTGATGATGGTGATGCCATTGGCCGTGGCCGTTTGCATGGGCTTATCAATGCCGCGCACTTCGCAGCCGAATTCATCGGCAAACATTCGCACGTAATTAATAAAATTCGTGAGCAGAATGTATTGGCCGAATTCCTCCAATGGTACGCCGGTGTAACGTGGCAGCCAATTGTTTACAATGTCTTCTTTGGTTTTCATGCTTTTTGCGAATTAGGGTTGGTTGATGCATTTCAATTGCGCCGCAAGGTGGTTTGCCAAATGTGGGCAATTGACTGCAACAAAATTTTGAAGCTGAAACTTTAGGGCGGATTGATTTAAAAACCGAGTCATTTTTGAATCAGCCGCCAAAAACGAATAACGAACAACCAAGAATCAAAAACCAGTTCGCCATGCTGCCCGAACTTGATTTGCCGCCTTTCGCGGCCAAAATTAGCGTATCGGCCACCAACCAGCCGCTCATCTGGGACGGCCTGCGGCGCAAACACGTCGTGCTCACCCCCGAAGAGTGGGTTCGGCAGCACGTCGTCCATTACCTGGCCGACCACCTCGGCTACCCCCGCGGCCTGCTGGCCCTGGAGCGCGGCCTGCGCTACAACCAGCGCCAAAAACGCACCGACCTGCTGGCCCTCGACACTGCCGGCCAGCCTCTGCTGCTCGTGGAGTGCAAAGCCCCGACCGTCGCCGTCGATGCCGCCGTGGCGCACCAAGCCACTACTTACAACCAAGAAATAGGTGCGCCGTTGCTGTTGATAACCAATGGCTTGCAGCATTATTGCTGGCGCGTCAATTTTGAAACCCGTACCAACGAGCGGTTGGCTGACGTGCCCACGTTTGCCGAAGCCACAGGCCGTTAAGGCGGGCAGTTAGAAAAGTGGTCGGACGAAGCCCTTCGGGCGATTCGTCC
>JANYFQ010000493.1 GCA_025362615.1 Hymenobacter sp.
TCGAGCGTCGTTTCGGCCACGGCCGGGTTGGGGTAGAGGGCGATGGCCGGCGTGGCGGCTTTGCCGAAGCGCACGGTTTGCACCGGCGAGTAGGCCACGGTGCCGTCGGTGTCCACCTGCTTGAGGCGGTAGTACACCGTGCTGCCCAGGCGGGCGGCGTTGGCATCGGTCAGGGCGTAGTCCGTCGGGGCTTGCTTGTTGCCCTGGCCGGCCACTTCGGCGAACTTCACAAAGTCGCGGCCCGTGAGGCTGCGCTCCACGTCGAAGTGGTCGTTGTTGCGCTCCGAGGCCGTGCGCCACACCAGTTTGGCATCGGCGTTGGCGGCCGTGGCCGAGAAGCTCAGCAGCTCAACCGGCAGCGGATAGGCACCCAGCGTGAAAGTAGCCAGGGCCACGTTGGTGCCGCCGAAGACGTCGGTCGTGATGACGTTCACGGCGTAGGTGGTAGCCGCCGTGATGCGCGGCAGCAGGCTGCGGTCGCTCACGAAAATCTGGCCCGTGGTGGGGTTCAGGCTGATGCCGGGGGGCAGGGCGTTGGTGGGGTTGCCGGCCGGGCCGCTGCCGCTGGCGGCGCGGGTGGTGTTGGTGCCGGTGGTGGGCATACCGTTGCTGGTGCCGCCGCCCACGAGGGCGCCGGTGGTGGCGTTGTAGATGAGGCCGCTGCTGTTGTATTGCGCCCCGTTGGGGTCAATCAGGTAGGCCAGCACGTCGTTGTTGTTGTACTGATTGGCCGTGCCGCCTTTGGACGGCGTGGCGGTGTAAGCCGAGTTGTTGTCGAGGCCCACCGGAATGGTGTAGAGGGCCGGGGCACTCACCGCGCCGAGGTTATCGGTGGTGGTGTAGTTGAAGAACACGTTGCCAATGAAGCCGCCGGCCGGGTCGAAGCGCAGGTTGCTGGCTTGCGTCGGGGTCAGTACGAGGCCGGGGAAGTTGGTGGTGTTCAGCAGTACGCTGGTGGTGCCGTTGAAAACGTAGAGCACACCCTGGGTAGCCAGCGGCAGGGCCGCGATGGTGTAGCTGGCAATGGTGCCGTCGGCATCGGTGCCGCTCAGCGGCGAGATGGGCAGCGGCGCGGCGGCCGTGCTGCCCTCGGGCGCTTGCAGGTTGTTCACGATGCTCTGGGCAATGGGCGCGATGTTGGCGGCCGGCACGGTGGTCGGCACACTGGGGTTCTGGTTGCCCGGCACCGGGTCGGGGGTGGTGCTGAGGGCCGTGGCCGTGGCCGTAAAGCCGGTGGCCGGGGCCAGGAAAGTCACGGTGTTAGTCACCGGCTGACCAACGGTCAGCAGGGTTTGCACCGGGAAGCTCACGAGGCCCGTGGCGTTGTCGTAGGTACTGCCGTCGGCGTAGGTGGCCGTGGTGCTGGCCGTGGAAGCCGGCAACTGGCCGTTCACCCGCACCGCGTTGGCCCCCGTGATGGGCAGGCCCGTGGGGATGGTGGCGCGGGGGCTGACAGCGGCGGCCGGGCTGGGCCCGTTGTTGGTCGTCACGGCCGTGTACGTCACCGGGGCACCGGCGGCGCTGGTGGCCGGGCCACTCAGCACTACTTGTACATCCGCCGAAGGCGTAACCGTGACGCTGGCGCTGGCCGCGTTGTTGGCCGGCACCGGGTCGGCCTGCGCCGTGGCACCGTTGGCCCCGCTGCTGGCCCCAACGGCCGCCAACGGACCCGTACCGGGCGCATTCACCGTGATGGTATTCGCCGTGGGCGTCCCGTTCACCAGCGAGCCGATGGCGGGGAAGGTCACGAGGCCGGTGGCGGGGTTGTAGCTGCCGCCGCCGCTCACACCCACACCGCTCAGGCCAGCGGGAAGCTGCACCTGGGTGGCTACGTTCGGGGCCGGGGTGCCAGCGGTGTTGTTCTGGGTCGTCACCGTGAAGATGACGGGCTGCCCGGCGGTTTGAGTAGCCAGGTTAGCCGACACCAGCACTTCCACGTCCGGGGCCGTGCCCGTGGCAGGTGCCGTCAGCAGGGTGGGCACGGTGCTGGCGTTGTTGCTCAAATTGCCATCAATGGCCAGGCCGCTCACCGTAGCCTGGGCCGTGGGCAGCAGGGCGAAGGTGTTGGCGGGGGCCAGGAAGGTGATGCTGCCGCCCACCGCGTTGCCGTTGCCGGCTTGCAGGTTGCTGATGGTGGGCAGCGTCACGAGGCCGGTCGCGTTGTTGTAGGCGCCGCTCACGGCGTTGCCGTTGGCATCGCGCACCGTCACGTTGGCCGCGCCGAGGCCGGCGGGCAGCTGCACGGTGGGCACCACGGTGGTGGCCGGGGCCGGGCCGTTGTTGGCCGTCGTCACGAAGTAGGTCAGTGGGCTGCCCTGCACCCCCGAGGCCGGACCGGCCAGGGCGATGCTCACGTCAGCCAGCGGCTGCACCACGGTCAGGGCGCGGGCGGCGTTGTTGGCCGCCACCGGGTCGGTGGTAGCCGAGCGCACGCTCGTGGGCACGGCCAGGGTGCTGGCGGTGGTGCCACTGCCCTGCTGCGGCAGCAGGAACGATACCCCGGCACTTACACCCGCCCCAGGGGCCAGCGTGGCCGTGGTGGGCAGCGTCAGGATGCCGGTGGTGGCGTCGTAGGTCGAGCCATCGGCGAAACTGATGGTGGTGGCCGTGGCGCTGGCCGGGTTCAGGCCGTTCACCTGCACCGTGGCCGGGCCGCTGAGAGCCAGCGAAAGGCCGGCCGGGAGCTGCACCGTTTGCACGGCGTTGGTAGCCGGGTTGCCGCCGACGTTGGTCATCGTGACGGTGTAGCCCACGCGCTGGCCGGCGGCGGCCGTAGCCGGGCCGCTGATGGTGGCGGCCAGGTCGGTGCCGGTGGCCGGGGCGTTGATGGTCGTCTGCACCTGGGCCTGGTTGTCGCCCATCACGGGGTCGGGGCTGGTGCCGGTTACGCCCGCCGTGGCGGTCAGTACGCCCGTGGCCGGGGCCGTGAAGGCTACCGTGTTCGTCACAAACGTGCCGGCCGACTGCGGCTGGCTGTTGAGGAAGGGGAAGGTGACGATGCCCGTGGTGGCGTTGTAGCTGCTGCCGTCGGCGTAGGTAAATACCGGGCCGGCGTTGGTCGGGCTGGCGCCGTTCACCAGCATTCCGGTCAGGCCGGGTTGCAGGCTCAGGGTAGTGGCCACGCCGGTGCCCACGGCCGGGCCGTTGTTGGCCTGCCGCACGGTGTAGGTCACGGTGCCGCCGGGGGCGATGGTCGTCGGGCCGCTCACCAGCACTTGCAGGTTGGCTGCGCCGGGGCTGGCCGGGGCCACGAGGGCCGTCGTCAGGTTGGCGGCGTTGTTGGCCGGGGTGGGGTCGCCGGGCAGCGGGCTCACGTTGGCCGTCACCGTCACCGAAGTGCCGGTGCCGGGCTGCGTGAAGCTGATGCTGCGCGTGATGGTCTGCCCGCTCACCAGCGTCACCACCGGGAAGGTGACATCGCCGGAGGTCGTGTTATAAGTACCGCCGCCCGAGATAAACACGTTGCTGCGGCCCCCGCCGATGTTCACCACCGTGGCGGCGGCTGGCTGGGTCGAGATGCCGACGTTGCTCGTCGTCACGGTGTAAATGCTCTGGCCGCCCTGGGTGGCCGTGGCCGGGCCGGTCAGAGCCACGGTCAGGTCGGAGGCACCACCGGTGAGGATGGTAGCCGCTTGCGCGTCGTCGGCCGTGCCGTTGAGGCCCTGGTTCGTGGTGGTGCTGATGCCGGCCACCGCCGTCACCGCCGGGGCGGTGGTGGGCTGGGTGTAGGTAAAGAGCGAAGCCACCGTCTGCAGGTTGGTCAGGCTCGTGATGCCGGTGTAGGTCAGCAGGCCCGTAGCCGGGTTGTACGTCACGGTGCCACTGGCAGCGGCGTAGCTCACCACGCCGCCGCCACCCACGGTGCCGGTCAGCCCTTCTACCTGCACGTTGGTCAGGCCCAGCGGCAGTTGCACCGTGGCTACCACGCCGGCCGCCGGGTTGGGGCCGTTGTTGGTAAAGCTCACGTTGAACTGGGCCGTGCTGCCCGCCGCCACCGTTGCCGTTTGCGGGGTGATGGTGGCGGCCACGTTGGCCACCGGCGTCACCGCCACATTAAACGTGGCCGCATCCGGGGCCGTGTTGGCTCCTTGGTTGGTGGTGGTGCCCACGTTGCTCGTCAGGCTCACGCCGGTGGTGGCGTTGGGGGCCGTAAAGGCAAGCTGGAACACGTTGCTGGCACCCGGCGCAATGGACGTTGCCACCGGAAAGGTGACGGTTGTCACGGCCGAGGCACCGCTGCCGATGGTAGCAAACGTCGTCCCGGCGTAAGCCGTCGTGATGGCCGTTTGCTGGGCCGGGGTCAGCGAAGCGCCCGTGGGCAGGGCCACGGCCTGGGTCACGTCGTTGGCCTGGCCGGGCCCGTTGTTGGTAAACGAAATCGTGAAGGGGGCCGTGACCTGGCCCGCGCCGATGCTCGTCGGCCCGGCGAGCTGGGTCGTTACGTCGGCCGGTTGCAGCGTCACGTTGGGGCCAAACTCCGAGGTGCCAGTGGTGGCCGTGTAAGCCGTGGCCGTAAACTGCGTGGTCGAGGTGAACGAGCTGCCTGCCGGCACCGTCAGTGTGCCGCTGAAGTTGCCGCTGGCATTGGCCGTGAGGGTACCCACGTAGGTGCGGCCCTCGCCGTGAGGCACACTGGCGGGGTTGAGGGTCGAAACCGAACCGCCGTTGTTGGCGGGGCTGTCGTCGGCAATGTAGATGTCCACCGTCGCGCCGGCAAAGGCCACCTGGCCCGCCGCGCTGCCCACGAAGCCCGTCACGGCCACGGTGGCCGTGGGGCCGCTGCCCGAAAGCAGGGCACTCGTGAAGATGGGGTAATCAATTCCGCCGCTGGCCTGGGCCGCGTTCACGGCCCCGTCGTTGGCGGTTACGCCGTTGCCGTTGCCGTTGTCGGCACCCGGCGTACCGGCCGCGCCCACGAAGTAGCCGCTCGGCGTCAGGTCGATGCCCAGGTTGCCGCCGGTAGCGGTGTTGCCGGCCGTGCCGTTGGCGAAGATGCTGTTCTGGGTGACGCGAATGTTGCGCTGGCCCTGGTTAATCACCACGCCGCTGGCCTGGCTTTGGGTCACGACGTTGCCCGAAATCAGGTCGGCGTTGGTGCCGGTTTCGGTGCCGAGCAGCGAACGGTAGAAAATACCCGCGCCTTCGAGCGTGGACGTGAAGCCCGTGGCCCCGCCCCCACCGCTGCCGCTGATGGTGTTGCCGCTGATGGTGTTGGCGCTCAAGCGACTGATGTCGAGCTGAATGCCGTTCGAGTTGCTGTCGCGGATGAGGTTGTTGGCAATCGTCACCGGGCCGGCCACCGTCGCGCCAATGTCGCCGATGCTGATGCCGTCGCCGGTCGTCGAGCGGTAGCCGTTCTGCACAAACTCGTTGCCGCGCACCGTCAGCCCGGTGGCCGAGGCCGCCGAGTAGTCGAGGCCGCTGCCGCCGTTGAAGCCCAGCACGTTGTTGTTCACAATGCCGCCGCTGTTGGCGCCCGTAATGAGCAAGCCCACGCTGGCCCCGAAGGTGCCGGGCAGTGCCGCGTTGGGGTCAGTCAGGGCCAGGGCCGTGGTGCCGATGAGGTTGCCGCGCACCTGGAAGTTGCGGACCGTAGCGGCCGTTTGGCCCACCAGCACGGTAGCCGTGCTGCCGGCCGTGCCGCCGCCGCCGCCGTGTACGGCCACGCCGCGCAGGCCCACGCTGTCGGCCTCAAAGTCGAGGGCGTAGTTGAGGGTGTTGGCCGCCGAGATTTCCACCTCGGGGCGGTTCACCGTGCCCAGGGCCGTAGTGCCGGCCGCGCCCACAAAGCCGCCCGTGCCGAGTGTGCCCGCGTTCGAGTCGCCGACGTTCGTCGTCTGGGTCGTGCCGTCAATCCGGGTACGCTCGCCCGTGATGGCGGGCAGCACCGTGGCCGGCGTTATCAGCACCCGGCCGGCCGTGAGGCCGCTCACCAGGTTGTTGCGCAAGCCAGCCGGCGCACCCGTGGTAGCCCCGTTGGGCACCATAAAGATGCTCGTTTCGCGGCCCGCCACCTGGCCCACCTGCGCCAGTCCGGCGTTGGTGAGGGTGTTCGAGTTGGTGATGAACTGCCGCAGCGAGCCCTGGCCCGTGTCGTTGGTGTTGGTGATGACGTCGAAGTTGAAGCCGAAGTCCACACCGCTCACCGCGCTGCCGCCCACCGTTACCGGCGCGAGCGACTGCGGCGTAAGGCCCCCCGCCGTGAGGGCAGCCAGGCTTTGGGTGCCCGTGTTGGCGGCGGCATCGGCCAGTTGCGGGGCTTCGCCGCCCACGCGGTTCACGTCGCCGTTCACGAAGGTTTGCACCGGCAGCAAGCCAGCGGCCGTGCCGGGCCGCGTCGAGCGCACCGAGGCATTCAGTACGCGCACCGTGTAGTTGCCGGGGGCCACGTTGAAGGTGTAAGTGCCCAGCGTGGCGTTGGCCGCCGTGCTGCTGGTGGTGGTGGCCACGAAGTTGCCAAAGGTGTCGTACAACTCGACGGTCGCACCCGCCGTCACGGCCCCGCTGGTAAGGCCGCCCACGCGGCCCACCAGTGTACCCGCCGTGGCCAGGCTGCGGCCCGCGCCGCCGCCGTAGTTCACGTCCTCAAATACCGTTCCGGCGAGGGCCACCGGGGCCACCACCGTCACGTTGCCCGAGTATTCGGAGGTGATGCCGCCGCTCGTGAGCGTAGCCGTCGAGGTGAGCACCGCGCCCACCGCCACGTTGATTTGGCCCACGCCCGTCCCAATCGGGATGGTGAAGCTGAAGCGGTTGGTGTTATCGCTGCCCTGATTGATGCCGTTGATGAGGCCCGAGTAGGCGCTGGCAGTGGCAGTGGCATCGGCCGCGAGGTTGCCGTTGGCCCCGCCAATGGCCCCGCCTTCGGTCACGGTGCCCAGGTAGAGCGGGCCTTCGCCGAAGCCGCTGGCATCGGGCGTGGCCGTGGTGGGCGTGGTGATGCTGGTGTTGAAGAGCTCGATTTTGCTGCCGGGGCGGGCGTAGCCCGTAATCACGACGTTGGCCCCCACCACTACCGCCGATTGCAGAATCGGGTAGTTGAACAAGCCGTTGCCACCGATGGCCGAAGCGCCGTCGGAGCGGCCGTCGTTGTCGTTGGTGTCGTTGATGGTGACGCGGTTGGTGCCGCTAAAGGGCGCCCCCGTGCTTTCGTTGTCGGGGGCCGCAGCCACGGCATTTACCAGGTTGATGCCCAGCTCGCCGTTGCCGAACACGCCGTTGCGGCTCAGCGTGGTTGAGCCGGCCACGTTGGCCGTGTTCGTGCCCGAGCGCACCAGGATGCCATCGCCGGCGTTGCCGCGCACCACGTTCAGGCTTACTGTGTTGCCCTGCCCGAAGGCCCGCAGACCGGCCGTTTCGGTGCCGCCCGCGCCGTTGCCTTGCAGGGTGTTGCCGGAAACCGTTACGGCCCCGTTCGTCCCCGACAAATCAACGCCCGAACCCAGGTTGTTGATGACCAGGTTATTGAGGGCCTGCCCACCGGCTGCCCCCATCCGAATGCCGTCCGAAGCCAGCGAGAGCTGGGCATTGCCACGGATTTCGTTGCCCTGAATGGTCACGCTGGTAAGCGTGGCCGGGGCCAGGTTCTCGATGCCGCTGGCCCCGTGGAAGCCAATGAGGTTGTTGGTAATCTGGGCCGAAACGGTGGCCCCCACGCCAAAGCCACTCAGCAAAACGCCGTGGCCGGTGCTGCGGGCTGCCGCGCCGGGGTCGCCGAGGGCAGTAGCCGCCCCGCCCAGCGCGTTGCCCGTGATGAGGATGCCGCTGATGGCCGCACCCGTCACCCGGATGTCGGCCCCGTTCAGGTTGCCGGTACCGGCCCCGCCGGTGTTGCCGAAGCCAAAAATGCTGAGGCCGCGCACCACCTGGTCGGTGTTTTCCAGGCTCAGGCCCACGTCGGAGCCGGCCTGGCCCTGGGTGCCCACGAGCTGCACTTCGGGGCCGTTGAGGGTGGGCAGCGCCACGTCGTCGGCGGTGCCGATGACGCCGTCGGCCCCCACGCCCACCGTGCCGCCCGCGCCAAGCGTAGCGTTGTTGCCGTTGGCAATGTTGAGGGTCTGGAGCGTACCGTCGATGGTCGTGCTCTTATCCGTCACCGAAGGCAAGGCCGAAGTGGGCGTTATCACGGCCACGCCGCTGCCGTTGAGCAGGTTGGCCGGGCCGCCGCTGCCGCTGGCCAGCAGGCCGGGGTGGGCTGCGCCGTCAGCAATCATGAAGATGCTGGTTTCGATGCCCGCAGCCGGGTTCGAGCCGCCGTTGGTGTTGGCGTCCTGGTTGATGAGGCCGTTGGTGAGGGCGTTGCTGTTGGCAATGAACTGCCGCAGCGAGCCCTGCCCGCCGTTGTTGGTGTTTACGATGGCATCGAAGTTGAAGCCAAAGTCCATGCTGCCGAGCGGAGTACCGCTCACCGCCAGGTTCGCCACGCTCTGGGCCGTGATGGTGTTGAGGGCGAAACCGCCTCCCACCGTGAAGGAGCTGGTAGTGAAGCTGATAAACAAGCCGTTGGCCAGCGGTGTCACGTCGCCGAGCGAAGACCCGCCCACGCTCACGCTCACCGTCTGGTCGTTGGCCGAGCCCATCAGGTTGCGCTGGGCGGTGCGGAAGCGCACGGTGTAGGTGCCAATGGGCAGGCTAAAAGTCTGGCTAATAGTGCTGAAGCCCTGCACGAAACCCGCCTGCACCCCCAGCGGGGCCGGGGGCGACCCCAGGGCGTTGCCGTTGGCAATACCCGAGCCGTTGGTGCCGCTCTGGGCCGTGAAGGCCCAGGTAGCGCCGCTGGGGTTGTACTGGGCGGTGTTGGTGGTCAGTACCGGGGTTTCGAAGCTGGTGTTGGCGGGGCCACCCGTGGCCACCACCGTACCCGTGGTCACGTCCACAATCTCCACCCGGTCGATGAAGGCCGTCACGTCGTCGTTGCTCGTGTTGAGGCCCGTGAAGGTCAGCGTCGCGCTGCCGGTGCCGGTGTTGGCCGGGCCGTCCACGCCGGCCGGGTTCTCGCCGCCCACGCGGTCCGGGTCGTCGGCCAGTACGCTGGCCACCGTATTGCGGCGGAAGGTTTGCACCGGCACAAGGCCGGTGGCGGCGGGGGTACGCACCGATTTCACGGTGTTGTTCAGCACCCGCAGCTTGTAGCTGCCGGTGGGCACCTGGGCAAAGCCATAGGCCCCGTCCGACCCGGTGGTGGTGGCCCCGTAGAAGACATCGGCGCTGGTGTAAAGCTCCACGCGGGTGCCGGCCGAGCCGATAACCCCGGTGGCGAAGCCCGCCGCCGTAGCCGAGGCATTGGCTGCCGTGTAGGTACGGCCGCTGCCGCCGCCGTAGTTCACGTCGTCAAACACCTTGCCCGACAACGCGTTGATGGCGATGATGGTGACGCTGGCCGGAGCCAGTGCGCCGTTGTTGTTGGTCAGTTGCGGGTCAAGGTCGCCGGTGGAGGTCGAGGTCGTCAGGCCGGTCAGGTTCTGGCTCGGCATCACCAGGGTGATGGTGTTGGTCAGAACATTGGTGCTGGGCAGGCTGCCCACGGCCAGGCTCGGCACGTTGGGGAAGGTCACGAGGCCAGTGGCCTGGTTGTAGGTGGCACCGCCGGGGTAAGTGGCCACGTTGCTGGCAATGCTGCTGGGGTTCTGGCCATTAATCTGAATGCTGGCAATGGGCTGGCCGGGGGTCAGCAACACGTTTTGCACCACGTTGAGGGCCACGCCGGGGCCGTTGTTCACGGTCGTCACGGTCAGTACCACGGGGCTGCCGGGCACCTGCGACGACACGTCGCTGCTAATTGTCGTCACCACGTCGGCCGGGCAGGCGCCCACCACGTTGGGCACGTCGCCCCGCGTGATGCCGGTTTGCAGCTGCCCGATGGCCGCCGCGCCCACGCCCGAGCCGTACTGCACGAAGCCGAAGGTGGTGCCGTTGCCGCCCGGCATGAGCGACGAAGCCGCGTTCACCACCGACGAGGCAAAGGCCAGGCCGCCCGCGCCGCCGCCGCCGGGGCCGTGCGGCGAACCGCCGCCGGTGTTCGAGCCGCCGTCACCGCCATTGGAGAGCAACGTCAGGTTTTGCAGTACCGGGCTGCTGCTGTTGCCGTCCGAGGCCCCGCACAGGATGAGGACCGTGCCGCCCGCGCCGCCGCCGCCCGAAGCGTCGTTGTTGGGCACGAAAGGCATCGTGTCGCCGCTCACGTCGATGGTGCCGGCGCTGCTGCCCACGTTGGCCGCCCGAATCAGCACCAAGCCGCCGCCGGGAGCCCCGGAGCTGGCAAAGCCATCGGCCGGAACGCCCGCATTGGCCGGGTAAGTACCCGAGTTCACAACCGTGCCGTTGTTGGTGGTGCCCGCGCCGCCGCCGCCGCCCATAATCATGCGGCTGGCCGTGGCCTGGGTAAAGTCGGCCCCGCCGAAGCCACCAGTGGCCCGGTTCGAGTCCCAGGCGTTGCCGCCCACGCCGCCCCGGCCCGCGTTGGCCCCGCCGCCGCCGCCGGTGTTCTGGTCGTTGCTGCCGGGGTTGCCGTCGGTGCCGCCGCCGCCGGCGTTACCGGGTGCGCCCCGGGCGCGGTCGCCGCTGGGGTAGCCGTCGGCCAGGGCTGCGGGCAGTACGGCCGCCCGGGTGGGGTTGGTGGTGCTGCGGGTGTCGAGCACCGGCGAGTTGTTGTCGCGGATGTTGGCCAAGTAGGAGGCAAAGTAGTCTTTGTCGTAGAGGAAACGCGGCGTGCCGGCCGTGCCCTCGCCCTTGTTGGCGCTGGTGTTGAGGGTGGCGGAGTGGCGGTAGTCCGACGAGGCCACGCCGCCCGCGCCGCCGAGCTGCTGACCCGCGCCGCCGCGGAAGCCCCGGCCCGACATATCAATCTTGAACGTGTTGAAGTTGAGGGTACCGTTGATGTCCATCACCAGCACGCCACCCGTGCGGCCGTCCCAGCGCGGGGCCGAGATGTTGGCGGCCAGGTCCACGTTACGATAGAGCGGGATGCGTACCACCTGATAGCGGCGCTGCCCGCTGCTGGCGCTGGCCCCGGCATCCGCGTTGCTATAGCCGAAAGCCAAGGGCTGAATCAGCGTCACGTTCCCCGTGCCGGCGTTGTAGGCCGTCACGAGGGAGTACTCGTACACGCCCGCCGTAAAGGTGCTGTTGAGCAGGTTGCCGCTGCCCACCACGTCGCCGCCCAGCCCGTCGCCGTAGGCGCTGGTGTTGTTCACGTCGAGGTCGCCGCCCTGCATCTGCATCACCATCACCAGGTCGCCCGGCGCGAGCGGGGTGCTGCTGCCGCTGGCCGAGGCCGGGCCAACCGTCAGCGAGCTGCTGCCGGCCGTCATCGTCCCCAGGCCAGGGTAGTAGGTATTAATGTTTCCGTTGGAGAGCGTCACGTCGGTAGTGCTGGGCGCAATGCACAGCAGCGTGGCCGCCGTCGTCACCACCTGGGTCGTAATCTGGGCGGCCCCGTTGGTGCCGTTGTTGTTGCCCGCCACGGGGTCGCCGTCGGCGGTGGTGCTGGTGGCCGAAGCCGAGGCGCTCACCAACCCGCCGCTGTTGAGGATGTTGCCCGGCGCACTCGGCCCGTTGAAGCGCACCGTGTAGGCCACGCTCGACCCGTTGGCCAGCGTACCGATGGTGCCCCAGGTGACAAGCCCACTCGCCGCGTTGTACACCCCGCCGTTCGACACCACAACATTGTTGAGGTTGGCCGGCAACACGGCCCGCAGCGTCACGCCGATGGCCGTGCTTGGCCCCAGGTTGGTGGGCACCACGGTGTAGAGCACCGATTGGTTGGTCAGCACCCGCGTCGGGCCGCTGATGGCCACCACGATGTCGGCCACCTGCGTGGGGTTGATGAAGGCCGTGCCGATGTTGTTGGCCGGGTTCTGGTCTTGCGCACTCGACGTAGCCGTGGCCGAGGCATTTACCGTCACGCCCAGCATCGAGAAAGCAATGTTGCGCGACACCGAACCCCCGACGCCCAGGTTCACGTTCGGAAACGTGGCCAAGCCGGTGGCGGTGTTGTAGAGGCCGCTGTTTGAAAGCGAAACCCCGGTCAGGAAGGCTGGCAGTTGGATGCTGAGTTGCACGTTGTTGGCCGTGCCGGGGCCGTTGTTGGTCGTCGTGGCTTCAAAGAAGGTCAGGCCGCCCTGGGGCGAGGTGAAAATCTGGGCACCGCCGGGGCCGGTTACGCCCCGCACCACGGTGGCCAGGTCGGCGGGGTCCTCCACCGGAATGGTGTACGTGGCTGAGCCACTGGTCAGGCCCGAATTGTCGGTGGCCGTGAACGTGAACGTGGCGTTGCCCACGAAGCCCGCTGCGGGCTGGTAAGTGAGCTGGCCAATGTTGGCCGCCGGAATGCTGACGCTGCCCGTCACGGGCGTACCGCTCAAAAACAGGGTGCCGCTGCTGGCCGGCCCGGTCACGGTGTAGCTCACCACGCTGCCGTCGGCATCGGTGGCGCTCACGCCGGGGTTCAGGGCCACGGCGGGGCTGGTGTTGGCCAGGGTGGCGTTGGTGGTGTTGGCCACCACCGGGGCCGAGTTGAGAATCGGGATGGTGTAGGTAGCGCCGCCGGTAGCGCCCGTCGGCGGGGTGTAGGCGCTGGCGTTGCTGCTGCGCCCCTGGTTGTCGGTCACGCTGAACTGGAACGTCACGTTGCCCGTCACCGAGCCGTTGGGGTCGAAGGTGAGGGTGGCGGCCTGGGCCGGTGTCAGGCCCTGGCCCACCACCACGGCCGTGCCGCCCAGGGCCAGCACCCCGCCCGTGGGCAGACTCACGATGTTGTAGAAGGCAATGGTGCCGTCCGAATCGGTACCGCTCAAACCGAGCGACAGCGTGGTGGCCGCCGCCGAGCTGAGGATGCTGGCGTTGGTGGCCGCCGTGGCCACCGGGGCGGCATCAACCGTGGCCGGGCCGGCGCACAGCACATTGGCCGGAATGATGGTGCGGGGCAGCGCAGCCGGCCCGCCCTGGTAGAACAGGTTGACGTTGGCCCCGCCGTTGCCTTGCCCGTACAGCAGCTGCAGGTCATAAAGTCCGTCGGTGGCCGCCACAAAGGTGCCACTGCCGTCGCGGGGGCCGTGCCCGCCGCCATTGTCAATGAAGAGCGACGTGGCGCTGTTGGCCGAGCCGGGCACGGCCCCCGCACTGGGCGAGGTGGTGGTCAGAAAAGCCGGGGTGGCGCTCAGCGCGTCCGGCCCCACAAACAGGAAAGTGGCATCGTCCGAGTTCACCGTGAACGTGTAAGTGCCCGCCTGCAGATAAATGCTGCCCCGGTACCGGGCCGAGAATGCCTGCGGTGGCGACCCCGCCGCCACGCTGGCCGATACCGGAAACGCGCCGCCGCCATTAAGGAAGTTCACCGTAGCATCGACCTGGCGCTGCCCTGGGGCTTTGGCCAGAAAGGCACTCACGGCCCCGGTGGCCAGGGCGCTGATGTCGCCGGCGTAGTACTCCGCCGTCAGCCCGTTCGAGCCGGTCGCGTTGTCGAGGTACGAAGCCTGGCACACGGCCGACACCGTCACGGTGAGGGCCGCCGCGTTCGAGGTCAGCCCCTGGCTGTCCTGCACCGAGTAGCTGGCCGTGGCCGTGCCCGCAAAGCCCGCCGTGGGCGTAAACGTCACCGAGCCGGCCGGCGCGCCCACCGTCGTAAAGGTGCCGCCCGTTACCGTTACCGCGTCGTCAATCACGCCCGCCGTGGCGGGCACCAGGTCGATGGTGGCGGTGTTGAGGCCCGTGGCCGGAGCCGTAAAGGTGTCGTTGCCCAGCAGGGCAAACGTGACGGCAGTGGCGGCGGTCGAAGCCGCGTCGGCCACGGCCACGGGCGCTACCTGCACCTTGAAGGAGTACGTGCTGCCCACCGTGCCGGCCAGCGTCGTGTTGGCCGAGGCCGCGCTCGTGCGCCCCTGGTTGTCGGTCACGTTGAAGGTGAAGGACGTCGTGCCCGCAAAGCCCGCCGCAGGCTGGAACGTGAGCGCCGCCGCCTGCGCCACCGTCAGCACCTGGCCCAGCGCCACGGCCGTGCCGCCCAAGCGCAAGGTGCCGTTGGCCGGCAGCGTCAGCACGTTGTAGAGCACAACGCTGCCGTCGAAGTCCGCCCCGCTCAGGCCCGGCGCGAGCGTGGTGGCCGGCGCGTTGACGGGCAAAACCGCGTTGTTGGCCGCCGTGGCCGTCGGCGCGGCGTTGGCCGCCGCCGGACCCGCGCAGAGGCTCGCCTGCGGCACCACTGCGAAACCGCTGGTTTGGCCCAGCCCGGAGGCGATGCTCAGCACCAGGCTGGCCGTCCCGCCGGTGCGCTCAAACAGCAGCTGCAGGTCGTAAAGCCCGGTGGTGGCCGCCGTGAAGTTGCCCTGGCGCGTGGCGCTGGTGGCCCCGCCCAGCACCTCCTGGCCAAGCTGCGGCGTGGGGGTCAGCGCCGCGCTGCCCACCCACAAGTACGCCCCCAGGTTCGAGGCCACTTGGAACGTGTAGTCGCCCGCCGCCAAGTAAATGCTGCCCCGGTAGCGCCCCAGAAAGGGGTTGGCATTGGCCGGGGCCGTGGCACCAAACGAGGCGTTGGTGCTGAAGTTCACCTGCGCGTCAATCCGGCGCAGCGGCGGGGCCGCGTTGTAGTTGGCCAGCGCCGCCTGGCTGGCAAGCGAGGCACCGGGGCGGGTAAAGTACTCCGCCGTCAGCCCGTTCGAGCTGTTCGTGTTGTCGAGGTACGAGGCCTGGCACACGGCCGACACCGTCACGGTGAGGGCCGCCGCGTTCGAGGTCAGGCCCTGGTCATCCCGCACGGTGTAGCTGGCCGTGGCCGTGCCGACAAAGCCCGCCGTGGGCGTAAAGAGCACCGAGCCGGCTGGCGTGACACCCCCCGTCGTGAAGGTACCGCCCGTCACGCTCACGCTGTTGTCGATGGTGCCCGGCGTACCAGGCACCAGGTCGATGGTGGCCGTATTAAGGCCCGTGGCCGGGGCCGTAAACGTGTCGTTGCCCGTCAGCGCAAAGGTTACGCCCACGCCCGCCGTCGTCGCCGCCGCATCGGCCACGGCCACCGGGGCCACCTGCACATTGAAGGCATAAGCACTGCCCACCGTGCCGGCCAACGTCGTGTTGGCCGAGGCTGCGCTGGTGCGGCCCTGATTGTCGGTCACGTTGAATACCAGTGAGCTGGTCCCGGTTCCCGTAGGCTGGAAAGTCAGCGTCGCAGCTTCGTCCGGCGTCAGGGCCTGGCCCGCTAACACGGTAGCAGCACCCAACCGCACGGTGCCATTGGTGGGCAGGCTGATGACGTTGTAGAAGGCCACTGTGCCGTCCGCATCAGAACTGCTCAGGCCGGGGGAGAGCGCGGTCTGGCCCGCGCCCGTGGGCAGCAGGGTGTTGGTACCCGCGTTGGCCACCGGGGTGGCGTTCGCGCTGGCCGGACCGGCGCACAGCTCGGCCGAAGTCAGGGCCGTCAGGCTGGCGTAGGCCAGGCCGCTGCCAATGCCTTTGCGCACTTCGAGGCGCGAGGTTGTACCATTTTGAGTGTAAAGCACCTGCAGGTCGTAGAGACCGGCGGTGGTGGTGGTGAAGTTGGCCGTCACCGTGCCACCGGCAGTGGTCACGTTCAGCAGCGGCGCGTTGCCGCCCGTAAACACGGGCGAGGGCGTCAGGGCCGAGGGGCCAATCCAGAGCGCGGCGAAGTCATCGGCCAGCAGCGAGAAAGTATAGGTCGTGCCCGCCGCCAGCGAAATGCTGCCCCGGTAGCGCGCCGAAAACAGCGTCGGCGTAGCAACACTGCCACTAGCTGGTGGCAACGGCACGGCCAGGTTGGTGCTGGGGTTGTTGAGCTGGGCATCGAGGCGACGCAGGACGGGCAGCTTGTTGAAAAACGCACTGCTGGCCAGCGTGCCCCCGGTATAGCCCGCGAAGTACTCGCCCGTCAGCCCATTCGAAGTAGCCGAATTAGTAAGGTAGCTGGGCTGGCAGGTATCCACGGTGGAGGTCACGGTGATGGCCGCCGTGTTCGAGGTCAGCCCTTGGTTGTCTTGCACCGTGTAGCTGGCCGTGGCCGTGCCGGCAAAACCGGCTACGGGCGTAAACGTCACCGAGCCGGCCGTCGCGCCTACCGTAGTAAAGGTGCCCACGCCCGCAATAACCAGGGTGTTGTCGAGGGCACCGCCCGGCACCAAGTCAATCGTGGCCGGGTTGATGGCTGCCGTGGGGGTGTCGTTGCCCGTCAGGCTGAAGGTCACGCTCGCGGTCGAGGTCGTCATCGTCGCCGCATCGGCCACCGCCACCGGGGGTGCCTGGGTGCTGATGGTGTAGGTATTGGTGCCCGTACCCGCCACTGTGGTATTGTTCGTCGCCGCGCTGGTGCGGCCCTTCTCGTCCGTCACATTGTAGCTGAAAAACACCGAACTGACTCCTGCTGGCTGAAACGTAAGCGCCGCCGCCTGCGTGGCCGTCAGCGACTGGCCCACCACGACATTGGTAGCACCCAAGCGTAACGTACCCGAGGCCGGCAGCGCAATGATGTTGTAGAGTGCGTTGGCAATGGCTCCGTCCGGGTCGGCGGTATAAAAGCTCAGGCCGGGCGAGAGCGTAGTAAAGCCCGAGCCGGTGGGCAATACTGCGTTGTTGCCGTTGGCAGCAGTGGGCGTATCGTTGAAGGCTGCAGGACCGGCGCAGAGTTGCGTTTGCGGCACCACGGTAAAACCGCTCGCAGCGATGGTAGCGCCCGTGGTCGGGGCCGTACTCAACGTCAGAGCGGTAGCGCCTGCGTTACTGTTACGCTCGTAAAGCAGTTGCAAGTCGTAAAGCCCCGTAGTGAGGGCATTAAAATTGGCCCGCAGGGTGTTATTGCCAATTCCTGCGCCCAACAATTGGCTGCCAAACGTGGGCGTTGGCGTGAGGGCCGAGGCCCCAAGCCACAGGTAAGCCCCACCGTTGGTAGTGCTCACCTGAAACGTGTAGGTCCCCGCTGTAAGGTAAATACTGCCCCGGTAGCGGCCCAACGCGGCGGTGACGTTGGCCGGAGCCGTATTGGGAAAGGTTGCGAAGTTAGTAAAATTGATTTGCGCATCGGTGCGCCGCAACGGCGGGGCCACATTGTAGGCGGCCTGTAGCACCTGGCTGCCCAGCGCCCCCGCCCCTGGCCGAACATAATATTCCGCCGTCAGCCCATTGAAACTGTTCGTATTGTCGAGGTACGAGGCCTGGCACACGGCCGAAACCGTTACCGTAATGGCCGCCACGTTCGAGGTCAGCCCCTGGGTGTCCTGCACCGTGTAGCTGGCCGTGGCCGTACCCACGAAGCCCGCCGTGGGCGTAAACGTCACCGAGCCCACCGGCGTGGCCCCGCCCGTCGAGAACGTGCCGCCCGCCACGCTCACCGTGTTATCAATCACGCCCACGGTGCCCGGCACCAAATCAATCGTAGCCGCATTGATGCTCGTAGCCGGGCTGCTGAACGTGTCGTTGCTCGTCAGGTTGAAGGTGACGTTGCTGCCCGCTGCGGTGCCCGCCGCGTCGGCCACGGCCACGGGGTTCTGGCCGGCGGCCAGGTTGATGGTGTAAGTGGCCCCGCCCGAAGCCCCGGCCAGGGTGGCGTAAGCCCCGGCCCCGGCCGTGCGGCCTTGGTTGTCGGTGGCCGTAAAGGTGAAGCTTGTGCTGCTGCCGGCAAAGGTGCTCAAGGGCGTAAAGCGCAGCGTGGCGGCTTCGGCGGGCGTGAGGCCCATGCCGGCCAGCACCGTGGTGGTGGTGCCGCCAATGGTGGCCTGCAAGGTGCCCGCAGCGGCGGCGGGCAACGTCAGAATCTGAATAAACGCCACGGCCCCGCCCGCGTCGGCCGCGCTGGGGGTGGGCAGCAGCGTCACGGCACTGGGGCTGCTTTTACCGATGAGCTGGCTGCTGCCGGCGGCCACGGTGGGCGCGGTGTTGGCGGCGGCCGGGCCGGGGCACAGGGCGCTTTGCGGAATTACGGTATTGGTAAACGTAGCGTACGCAGCGCCCGTGGGAACTGCCGTGCGGGCGTAGGACAAGATACAGTTACCGCCCCCACCACCTTGCTCAAACAGGAGCTGGAGGTCGTAAAGCCCGTCGGTTGCCGCCACAAAGGTGCCGGTGGCGTTC
>JANYFQ010000504.1 GCA_025362615.1 Hymenobacter sp.
GGCCCTGGTGCTCAACCTGCTGGCCAACCGCTTCATCCGTCGCGACGAGCAGCTGGTGCGCAGCGCCGACCGCCTGCGGTAAGAAAAGCCGGGACAACAAAAGGGCCGCTGTCGTCACGACAGCGGCCCTTTTTGCGTTTAGCTGCGGGCTGCCGGCTGAACCCCAGCAGCCCGCGCCGGTGCCCATCAGCTCAACGTTGCGAACCGCTGTTCACCGCGGCTTCCACCGCCTTGGCTCCGCTCTTCGTCTCGAAAGCATCGTACACCCGGTTGAAATTCTCGGGGTCGCTGACGTGCGAATAGGCGAACGTGGCCAGCTCTATCCGGCAAGCCTCGGAATTGATGGTGCGCAGCAAGCGGCTCAGGTCATCGGCCCGCAGGCTGCGCTGGGCCAGGCCTTCCTTGGCGGCGCTCAGCTTGCTGGCTTCGGCAATGCGGCCCTGCACGGTCGTTACCAGCGCATCCACGTCCTGGGGCGGCAGGCTGCGGTAGCTGCTTGTGGCTGTGCCGGGGTAGCTGCCGGGCGTGGGGCCGTTGTTGTAGCCGCCGCCGCTGGGGGAGTTCGGGTTGTTGCCGTAGCCGCCGCCGTTTGGCGAGTTCGGGTTGTTGCCGTAGCCGGGGCCGGCGTTGGGAGCCGGGGCGGCGCGGTAATCGTCGTCGTCATAACCGCCATCGTCGTATGGGTCGTTGTTGCCGTAGCTGCCCTGGTTGCCGTAGCCGCCGCCCTGGCCGTAGGGCGCAGGACTGTTGTAGCGCCCGCCGCCGTTGTTGTAGTAGCCCCGGCCACCGTAGCCGGGCGTATACAGCGCCACGGCGTTCACCTGCTGAAGCGCGATGGGCCAGCCCGGCCGCGTCACCAGCACAAACGTGGTTTCGAGGCCGGGCTCCAGCCACACGCGGCTGCGGAAACGCACGGCTCCGCCATACGCGGTGGGCACGCTGAAATCGGCCCAGTGCTGGCCGGGCATCAGCTGGTCTACGTGTACCTGCCGGGCCAGGCCCCGCGTGAGCGGCCGCCCATCGAGCACCAGCCCAAACGGCACCCCGCGCTCCGACGAAAAGTTGACGTTGGCCGGCGCGGGCGGATACGCCAGCGCGGGGGCCACGGCGGCAAACAAACCCGCCAATGCCAGAAGTAGCGCCTTTTTCATTGCAGTAAGGAAGAAATAACCGACCAGGAAATCCGGCCGCTATGCAGCTGTTTCCAAAACATGTGCCACGTTTGCCGTATAGCACGACCCCGTACCCTACCCTTTTCACACCGCAATAAAAAACCCCCGCAGCGCTGGCTGCGGGGGCTTCTCAAGTATAAAAAAGCGCAGGCTACTTCGCTATCCGGGTTACTTTGAACTCCGTGCGGCGGTTGCGCTGGTACTCTTCTTCGGTGGTTGGCTTCAGCACGATGGGGCGGGTTTCGCCGTAGCCCTTGGCCGTGATGCGGGCCTTGTCCACGCCCTTGCTCACGATGTAGTCCACGGCGGCCTGGGCGCGTTGCTGCGACAGTTTCAGGTTATATGCGTCCTTGCCGCGCTGGTCGGTGTGCGAGCTCAGCTCGATGCTGATTTTGGGGTTGTCCACCAGCGTCTGCACCAGCGTATCGAGGCGAATGGCGGCATCCGGCCGGATGTTGAACTTGTTGTAGTCGTAGAGAATATCTTTGACTTCAATGGCCTTGGCTAGGATGATTTTGTTCAGCGTCAGGGTCACCGGCAGCTGAATGTCGTTGGTCAGGTTGGGCAGCTGGTCCTGGCTGGGCTTGCGGTTCACGGTGCTCAGCGCGGTGCGGGCCGAGAAGTCGCCGGCCCGCTCACCGATTAGGTTGTAGTTGGTCACCGAGTCCAGCTTGAGGCTGAATTTGCCGTCCGGGCCGCTGGTAGCGGTCTGGCGCTGGCCGTTGGCGCTGGTCACCGTCACGGTGGCCCCGGCCACGGGCAGCGTGGTTTTGGCCTTGTCGTCGTGCTCCAGCACGGTGCCATCGGCGTAGAAAGTCACCAGCTTGAGCGACTTCTTCTTGAACATATATTCATCGTCCGAACCCTTGCCCCCGGCGCGGTTCGAGCTGAACAGGCCCACGTCACCGGCCATTGGCACCGGCGCAAAGTCGTCGGCGATGCTGTTCACGTCGGCCCCCAGGTTCACGGGCTGGCCGCTTTTCACCATGAAAATATCGAGCTTGCCCACGCCGGGCCGCCCGTCCGAGGCGAAGTACAGCGTGCCATCGGGGGCCACGCCGGGGAAGTTGTCGTTGCCGGCCGTGTTGATGCTTTCGCCCAGGTTTTCGGCCGGCGAGAAGCGGCCGTT
>JANYFQ010000509.1 GCA_025362615.1 Hymenobacter sp.
CCCTTGCCACGTCCCCCCATACCGGTAGCCTGCCACCGTTTTGGCCTTGATGCAGCAGCTTTCGCACACAAAAACCCACCCCTTGCCCGTGGCCGGGGTCTGGATGCGGTAGAGCGTGGTGCCTTCAACGCCGCAGTGGGCGCAAATTTTGGTTTTCATGGGCTGACTTCTCTTTTGATTTTGTTCCGACAACAACCGTCCGGCAAAAGCAGCCCACCAGCCTAAGCCCTAAGCCCCTAAAACCTAAGTCCCTATAAAAATGGAGCCCTTATTCGTCAATCGCGTCGCCAGCAGCGGCCTCGTTACCCTCAACCTCGAAGACTTCATTCACCCCGGCCAGCGGGTGGTGTACGACATCAAGGACAACCTTTTCCACGGCCTCATGCTGCGCGAAAAGGATTTCCGCGAGTTCATCAAAACCCACGACTGGCCCCAGTACACCGGCCAAAACGTGGCCATCGTCTGCTCCGCCGATGCCATCGTGCCCACCTGGGCCTATATGCTGCTCGCTACCAAGCTCCACCACCACGCCCACCGCTACGTGTTCGGCCCCCTCGAAGCCCTCGAACAAGCCTTGTTCGAGGAGGCCATCGCCGGGCTCGATGCCGAAACTTACCGCGATGCCAAAGTCGTCATCAAAGGCTGCGGCGACCAGCCCGTGCCCACCTTCGCCTACGTCGCCATCATGCAAAAGCTGCTCCCCGTGGCCGCCAGCCTCATGTACGGCGAGCCGTGCAGCACCGTGCCGCTCTTCAAACGCCCCAAAGCCGCCTAACGCCTGCCGGCCTGCGGGCCATGCGCGGAGGCTCGCGGGCCATGCGTGACGACACGCGGACCCTGCGTGACGACACGCGGGCCCTACGAGACGACACGCGGGCCCTACGAGATGACACGCGGGCCCTGCGTGACGACACGCGGACCCTGCGAGACGACACGCGGGCCATGCGTGACGACACGCGGGCCCTATGAGCGCACACGCGGGCCCTATGAGACGACACGCGGGCCTTATGAGATGACACGCGGGCCCTATGAGCGCACACGCGGGCCCTATGAGCGCACACGCGGGCCTTACGAACCCGCATTCCCGTAAGCTCCGCCCCATCTTTGCGGGGTGAACACCGCCCCCAATCCCTATAAAATCTCCTTTCTAACCGGCGCGGCCATCGTGGTGGCCAACATGGTAGGCACCGGTGTCTTCACCAGTCTCGGCTTCCAGCTCCTGGGCATCCAAAGCAATTTTGCCCTGCTGATGCTCTGGGTAGTGGGCGGCGGCATTGCCTTGTGCGGGGCCGTGAGCTACGCCGAGCTGGCCGCCGCCATGCCCCGCTCGGGCGGCGAATACCACTACCTGAGCCGCATTTACCACCCGGCTTTGGGGTTTTTGTCGGGTTGGGTATCGGCCACCGTCGGCTTCGCCGCGCCCACCGCCCTGGCCGCCCTGGCCCTGGGCGAGTACGCCCGCCGCGTATGGCCGGGGCTGAATGCCCCGCTGCTGTCGGCCGCCGTGGTGGTGGTCCTGGCCCTGGTTCACGGCAGCAGCACCCGCGCCGGCAGCCGTTTGCAGGTCGTCGTCACGGGCATCAAAGTGGTGGTTTTGGTCGGCTTCATCGGCATTGGCTTGCTGGTAGGGGAGGGGCAGCCGCTGCAATTGCTGCCCGCCGCCGCCGACTGGCGCGTGCTGGCCACGCCGGCTTTTGCCGTGTCGCTCGTCTTCGTCAGCTACGCCTATTCGGGCTGGAACGCCGCCGTGTACCTCACCGGCGAAATCGAAAACCCCCAGCGCAACCTCTCGCGCATCCTGCTCTCGGGCACCGCCGTGGTCGCCGTGTTGTACGTGGGGCTGAACTACGTTTTCCTCCGCGCCGCCCCCCAACCGGCCCTGCGCGGGCAGCTCGAAGTAGGCTACATCGCTGCCAACGCCCTTTTCGGCCCGGCGGTGGGCCGCCTCACCGGGGCCGTTATCGCCGCCTTGCTGGTGTCCACCATCAGCTCGATGGTGTTTGCCGGCCCCCGCATCGTGCAAAGCATGGGCGAAGACCTGCCCGCCCTGCGCTGGCTCGCCGGGCGCAGCCAGGCGGGCATCCCCGTCCGCGGCCTGGCCCTGCAAACCGCCATCACCCTACTTTTCGTCCTCAAACCCAACTTCAAAGAGGTGCTGGTGTACGCCGGCTTTGTGCTCAATTTGTTCACTTTTCTCACCGTGTTGGGCGTGTTCATCCTCCGCCGCCAACAACCCAACCTGCCGCGCCCTTACCGCGCCTGGGGCTACCCCGTCACGCCCGCTGTCTTTCTGGTTTTGAGTGGCTGGACGCTGGTTTTCATCCTACGCGACAAGCCCACCGAGTCGCTCTACGGCTTGCTCACGCTCGCCGTGGGCCTGGCCGTGTACGCCCTCGTGACGCAAAAACGAGTGCCCCGAAGCTCCGTTTCAGACTGATTCAGTTGCTTAACACAAGTCATCGGGCAGTCATTATTCGCGCAAAGCTCGCGGAGTTCGCAAGGTGCTTGACTGATAGTTTGAGCTTTGCGGACTCCGCGAGCTTTGCGCGAACAACTCGTTACTCAAAGCTCAAATAAGGCCGGAGCTTCTCCGCCTCCTCCGGTTTCATCATGCCTGCCGCCGCCACCTCAGCCAGCGTCTTGTAAGGCCCGTGAGTATTCCGGTGCGCCACCAGCCGCCGTGCTGCCGGCTTGCCGATGTACGGATGCGGCCACAAATCGTCAAACGTGCCGCTATTCACCTGCACCAGCTCGGGCCGAAAATTGGCTGCTACAAAGGTGTACTTCCGCAGGCTGTCCACCAAATCCGGCGCTTCGCGCAGGTGCCAGACTTCGGCAATCTGGGCTTCGTTCACAAACCCGCCCAGCTTGTTGCGCTGCTTCACCACGCCCCACGCCCGCCCGTGCCCAATGCCCCGAATTTGCATCAGTTGCGTCGTGTCGGCCGTGTTCAGGTCAAACGGCTGCAAGTTGCGCGGCTTGCGCGGAAACTTCGACGGCAACTCGTCCAGCTTCGCAAACTTCCCATCGCCGACCCCAAACGCCCCCCGCTCGCCCCGGCGCGGCACCTCGTCCGGCAGTTGCATGAACGGGGCCAGCCGCTCATAAACCGGCGCGTCCAGCCCGTACATCTTCTTGATTTGGCTTTTGGCTTTGAAGCCGCCCGCCATCTCGCGGTACTTCACCATCCGCACGGCCACGAAATGCGGCACGCCCCGCGCTTCCCAGCCATTGGCATCCAGCATATTGGGGTCGAAGTTCGTCAGTGCCACTTGCGCCACCGGCGGGTACTTGCTGCCCCGCCTGCCGTAGCCGCCGCGTTCGGGATAGCGCGACGGAAACTTGCGGTCGCCGCCCTTTATTCGGTGTTCGTTGAGTTGCGCCACCAGCGTGTCCAAGTCGCGCCGGTCTTGCGTGTAGTCGTCCTCGGCCGGCGTGTCCAGAAACGGCCGCACCGCCAGCGGCACCAGCAACACCCCCGCAATCAGCAACAGCAACACCACCGACCCCCGCGCCTCGCTCTTCGAGTAGCCCATGTACGTGCGCCAGCGCCGCATCGCGTTCGAGTTCTCCCAATCCCAACGCGGCTTCTTGGGTATTTCGGGCCGTGGCGCACCCCCGTCAAACCGTACCATATTATTAAGGAGTGAAGTAACGCGGGTTTTCAACCCGCGAGTACGGCCAAAACCAACCAGTGCAAAGTAAAGCGGGTTTTCAACCCGCGAGTCCATCCGAAACCAATCAGCCCAGTAATCGAACGGACAAGTTTACAGCTAATTCCTTGCCCCGCAAGCGCCATCGTTGCCGCCGCCGTTGCCACCACCACCCCCGTCACTGCCCCAACCAAGCCGCCGCCCGTAAATTGCGCCCCTTACCATTTTTCTTCTTCTGATGAATTTCCGCTTCGGCCCCCGGTTTCTCCCGCTTTTCCTATTAATAGCGGCCTGCACCGAAGCCCCCAAAACCGTCATCGAAACCCAAGCCCCCGCCGCCGCCGACACCCTCGTCGCGCCCACGCGCCCCGCATCTGCCCCCGCCGATACCGCCGCCCCGGCCCCCGCCAACACCCCATCTGCTGCCCGCCCCGCCCCCATCCCCGCCCCCGATACCGCCTACGTCCAGGACGTAGCCGCCTACCTCGCCGCCCTCCCGTCCAGCCAAAACGCTCCCCTTCGGACCCTCACCGCCACCCCCGCCTACCAAATATTCGCCAAGCAACAAGAAAAAAGCTGGCAGAAATACCGCCTCACCCACACCGACCGCATGACCCGTTGGGCCGCCCGCGCCCTCGACACCATCCAAACTGCCAGCCCTACCATCCTCTACCCCTTCAGCGGCCCCGACTTTCTCAACGCCACCACCCTCTTCCCCGCCAGCAATACCTACGTCCTCTTCGGCCTCGAACCCGTCGGTAGCATCCCGCCGCGCCCCGTCCTCGAAAACCCCCAGATTTACACCTCCGTCAATAAGTCGCTCTGGTCGGTCCTCAATTTCAGCTTCTTCCGCACCAACGACATGGCCATAGACCTAAAGTCGGTGCAACTCGACGGCACCACGCCGCTGCTCATGCTCTTCGCCGTCCGCACCGGCCACCAAATCACCGCCCTCCGCCGCGTCCAGCTTTCTGCCTCCGGCGAACTCCAACCCGCCGACACGACCGTGACCGCCAACACCACCCCCGGCGTCGAAATCAAGCTCCGTGCCCCCGACGGCCATCCCAAAACCCTCTACTACTTCTCCGCCGACATCTCCGACGGCTACCTGGCCGCCCACCCCGCGCCCCTGGCCTACATCCGCTCGCTTGGCCCCCTCACTACCTATGTCAAGTCGGCCAGCTACCTCATGCACAAGGCGTACTTCAGCAAAATCCGCAACCTCGTCCTCGCCCAAAGCAACTACCTCCTCCAAGATGATTCCGGCATTGCCATGAAATATTTCCCCGCCCGCGCCTGGAATTTTACCTACTTCGGCACTTACCGCCGCCCCATCAACCTTTTCGCCAAGCACTACCAACCCGCCCTCACCGCCGCCTACGCCGACACCCTCACCCGCCCCGCCCCCCTGCCCTTCGGCACCGGCTACAACTGGCGCCAAACCGACTCCAACCTCCTTCTGGCCCGCCGCCGCCAACCCGTGAGGTAACGCGGGTTTTCAACCCGCGAGCCACCAACCCAACAACTTTACCCCCTCAAAGGGCCGTGGCTCCTCCCACGGCCCTTTCTCATTCCCCCTACCATGAAAACCCTTGTTCAACTTCTCCTGCTGACCCTAACCCTGGCAACAACCCAAACCCACGCCCAATCCCCACCCCCCAATTCCCCCCTCCTCGATTCTCTCCTCCGCACCCGCCCCTTCCTCGCCCGCATCGCCACCAACCCCGCCTACGAAGTTCAAATCATCTACACCCAAATCAACCGCGACCCTCAAAACCGCCCCACCTTCATCCCCCACACTTACCACCTCAACTCCCGCCAGTATTTCAACCCCGCCAGCCTCGTCAAGCTCCCCGTCGCTGCCCTCGCCCTCGAAAAGCTCCACCAGCTTCCCCCCGGCATCACCCGCCGCACCATCCTTTCCACCGGCACCGCTTACCGCTGCCAAACCCCCGTCCCCTTCGCTGCCCCCGCCGACAGCGACCGCACCGCCACCGTCGGCAACTACATCAAGCGGATGCTCCTCGTGTCCGATAACGTAGCCTACAACCGCCTCTACGAATTCCTAGGCCAGCGCCCCCTCAACCAACGCCTCTACCAACTCAACTACCCCAACGTCCGCATCACCCGCCGCTTCGCCCCCTGCGACACCGCCGCCAACCGCCGCACAAACCCCTTCGCCTTCCACACCCCCTCCGGCGACACCTTATATAAGGAAGCCCCCCGCACCAACCCCACCCCCTACGCCAGCCCCCTCGGTCCCGTCCGCAAAGGCCGCGCCTACCAGGTCGGCACCCGCGTCATTCCCCAGCCCTACGACTTCACCACTGCCAACCATCTGCCCCTCGCCAGCATCACCGCCATCCTCCAATCCCTCATCTTCCCTGAAACCGCCGCCCACCCCTTCGCCCTCACCCCCGACGATTACGCCTTTCTTCGCTACTACCTGCATACCACTCCACACCAATCCGGCTTCGGCCCCTACCGCCCCAAAGCTCATTTCGACGCTTACAAAAAATACCTTCACTACGGCCGCAACCCCCAAACCCCCGCCGACCCCACCCTCCACAGCTACAACGTCGTCGGTATGTCCCACGGCTACCTCGCCGATGTCGCCTACTTCGCCGACTTTCTCCACCGCACTGAATTTATGCTAAGTGCCGTCCTCTACGTCAATTCCGACGGCATCATCAACGACGGGGCCTACGAATACGACTCCATCGGCCAGCCTTTCTTGGCCCAACTAGGCCAAATCATCCGCCAATACGAAGCCCAACGCCCCCGCCCAACCCGCCCCAACCTCACTGAATTCTTCCGTACTCAACCCGCTCCCTAAAACCCACCAAAAACCATCAAAAATTAAGTGCCTGACACCCAACCCCACCACCCCATCAACCGTGTTTCTTTACCGTTTATTTCACCACCACCCTTTGCAATCCCCCAAAACCGCCGTACTTTTGCACTCCCAAATCGAACGGACGAGGGACACAAAAACCGCCTGACACCACAGCAGGGCCAAAAAAACGGAAGATTTTTCTTGCTTCGTAGAAAACCTTCCGTACCTTTGCACCCCCGCTTCAACAGGAAGTACCAAGAATTGAAAACAGGGTCGAAAAAATAAACCAACTTTTTTTTACTTTTCCTTTGCAAGTCGAAAAAACATCGTACCTTTGCACTCCCAAACGGAACAAAGGGTTTCAAAACGACACAAAAACGGCCTGACCTACAGGCCACATCGTCACTTCAACTGGAAGCGACACACGTTCTTTGAATGATTGGAAAAGACAATTTGGTAAGACTTGCCGCAAGCAATTGCAGCAAGTAGAATCAAGCGTAACATATTAATTAAACTCGTCAATACGAGTCGGATTAGCACTCGACATCAGCCCACGTTCGCGTGGGTGCAGACAATTTTACAATGGAGAGTTTGATCCTGGCTCAGGATGAA
>JANYFQ010000510.1 GCA_025362615.1 Hymenobacter sp.
GCTTTTTTGCCGCCCGCCCGCACCGGGTAGCCGGTCAGGAAGCCCAACGATTAGCGGGCGGGCGGCAAAAAAGCCGCCCGCCCGCACCGCCCAGGGCAAAAACGGCTTTCTGAACAGCCTCTATGTCCCGCAGTGGGCGCAACGCTCCAGGGCCGCTTGATTTCTAATTTCCGACCAAAGAAAATATGCTGGCGTTGATAGTAGCCGTGGCCGATAACGGCGTGATTGGCAAGGACAACGAACTGCCCTGGCGCTTGCCCGACGACCTGCGGCACTTCAAAACCCTCACGCTGGGGCACCCCGTGCTGATGGGCCGGCGCACGTACGAGAGCATCGGCCGGGCACTGCCGGGGCGGGCCAACCTGGTGGTGACGCGGCAAGCCGATTGGACCGCCCCTGGCGTGGAGGTATTCCACTCGGTGCCCGCTGCGCTGGCCCGCGCCGAGGCGCTCGACGGCACGGTGTGCGTCATCGGCGGCGGCGAAATCTACGCCCAGACCCTGCCCCTGGCCGACGTGGTTTACCTGACCGAAGTCCACACGACGGTGGCCGGCGGCACGGCGTTTTTTCCGGCCCTCTCCCCCACCGAGTGGCGCGAGGAAAGCCGCGAGCGGCACGCGGTGGCGTTCAGCTTTGTGACGCTGCGGCGGGTTTGAGCACGGGGTTTTGCGGCGCTCAATTTTTACGTTCCTTCATCAAAAACCCGCTCACCCGCCGCGCCAGTTGGTGGCTGGGCACGTCAATCCAACGATAAAACAACTCGGTGCTGACCACCAGCACCGGCACCGAGGCCAGCGTCATGCAGCCGAAGCTGCTGTGGTAGCCGGCCCCGCCAGCCCGCAGGGCCAGAAACAGAGCCGAGGCACCGCTGCCCAACCACAGAAAGTGGGTGATGTAGAGCGCGAACGCCCGCTTGCCCACGCGCCGCAACAGGCCCACATCGGTGAGGCTACGCAGGCGGGCCGAGAGCAGCACGGCCGCCAGCAGCGCCACGGCCCCGATGGTGTGGTAAAACTGCACGGTGCGGTCGGGGCTGACACCGGGCAGGCGCATCCAGGCGAAAGCGGCGCGGTCGGCGCGGTAAAAAATCTGGGGGTGGCTGGCCGAGGCCAGGGCCAGCAGCAGCAGGCCCGCAATAAGCAAGCGGCGGCCGGGGGCGGGCAGCGCGGCCACCCAGGCGCGGCGGTACACGTCGTGCAGCCCCAGGCCCAGCAAAAACGCCACGTAATAAAAGTTGAGCCGCCCCAGCGTGAAGGCCAGCGCCAGCGCCACGTACAGCACCAGCCGGCCGCGCCGGCCGCCCACCAGCGCCAGCAGCCCCAGCACCAGCACCGAGCCAAGCCACTCGATGGGCATCGTCCAGAGCACGGGGTTGTAGGCGGTGGTGTTGCGGAGCAGGCCGCCCAGCGCATCGGCCACGAAGGTGCCGGGCGCGGGCACCCACCGCCAGAACTGCCCGAACCAAGCCGCCCCGCTGGCCACGGCCGCCGCCTCGTTGCGGAAGGCACCGGCCCGCAGCAGCCCCCAGGCCAGGGCCACGCCCACGGCCAGCGGCGCACCCAGGCGCACGTAGCGGCGGGCCAGTTGCGCCAGCAACGGGCGCAGCCCGCGCGGCATCCGCCCCGCCGATTCGGCCAGCACCAGGCCGCTGAGGACGAAGAAAAAACAGACCCGGAAATTGAGCAATATGTGCAGCGGCGAGGCGGCAAACCCGGCCTCCCAGGTGCCCGGCAGGTGGGTAGTGCCGGGGTCGCCGGTCATGCTGCTGGGGTAGAACGCGGCCGAGAAGTGGTGGGCCACCACGCCCAGCGCGGCCAGCCCGCGCAGGCCGTCGAGGAAATTGAGGCGGGGTGATGGGTTGGTGGATTGGCGAATTGGAGGATTGGTGGGCACGGCAGTAGCGCGGGTTTTCAACCCGCGAAACAACGGGATGGCAGGGTAACGAAAAACTCCTTCCCCGCAAAGGAAAGGAGTTTTGGGGTTCTGACGCGCGGGTTGAAAACCCGCGTTACCGCAGCAGCACGAGCTTGCCCCAGTCGTTTTTGAAGGCTTTGTCGCCGGCCGTGGCGCGTTGGGCAAACTGCCCGGCGGGGTCGTTGAGGCTGACGCGGTAGAGGTAGGTGCCGTTGGCGAGGCGGTCGCCGTACTGGTCGGTGCCGTCCCAGGCAAAGTCGGTGAGGTTGTGGCCGATGTGCAGTGGGCCGAGCTCGGCCAGGAAAATCTCGCGCACCACGGCTCCGGTCAGGGTCATGATTTGGATTTTCATGTCGCGCGGCAACTCCTGGCCCGTCACGGTGAACACAAAGCGGGCCTTGCTCGTGACGGGGTTCGGGTACGGGAAGACGTTGCTGATGGTGGAGGCATTGACGACCTCAAACTTCACCTCAAAATCCTGGCTGCCAGCAGCGGCCGTGCTGCGGTCGCGGGCCTGGGCGCGGAGGGTGTACATCCCGTCGGTGAGCGGAGTGTTTTTGCCGGGCAAATAAACGAGCGTGGCCTTGCTGCCGGTTACGGAGGTCGAATCGACGCTGAACGTCACGTCATTACCCGTCAGCACCACGGCGGCCCCCAGGGGCTGGCCGGGCCGCTGCAAGGTCAGGTTGAAGGCGTTTACGTCGCGGATGCGGCGCAGGCGGTCTTCGTCCTGCACCTGCACCCGAATTTCGGGCGTCGGCGACACCAGCTCGCCGTTGAGGATGTGGCGGCCGTCGAAGGCCACGTCGAGCACCGGCGGCACGTTGCCGTCCACGACGGTGAAGGGCGGCAGGGTGATTTCGTTGTTGAAGAAAAACCGTTCGGGCAGGGTACTGGTGATGGCGGCGTTGCTGCCCACCAGCGGGTTGAACACCACCGAGGGCGTGAAGCGCCCAAAAAGGCCCGTCACGTTCAGGCGCACGTCCAGCGTCAGCGTCGAGTCGGCCCGGAGCACCTGCGGGGCCGAGAGCACCAGCGAGCGCACCACGCGGTTGCTTTGGGTGGCATCGCGCAACTCCACGAGGGCCTTCATTGGGGTGCCGAAATCGGTGGTGCTCACGTTGGTGAACTTCACCGGGAAGCGGATGCTGCCCTGGTCCACGGCTTGGGCCGCGAGGGCGGCGGGGTCGTAGGCGGCGGCGGCCACAAGGTCGCGGCGCACCACGCCTTCGGGCAGGCCCCGGTACGTCACAACCCACTGTTTCAGCTGCGGGCTTTGCCGGTTGAGCGAGTCGGTCAGCGTCAGCTCGAGCTGCAAATAGGGGTAAGTACGGGCCGAGATACCGGCCAGCGAGTAGCCCTGCCGCCCGCCCACCACGGCCGAGCGCAGCACCTGGGTGCCCACGGTGCCGGTGGAGTCTATGCCTCTGACATTCAGCGTATAACTGCTGGTGGCCGAGCCTTGCGCGATGTGGGTAAACAAGGTTTCCCACTGTTGGGCCGGGCCAATTCGGGTGCTCGTGACCTGGCCGCGGGTGCTGGCAGTTTGCAGCGTGTCGTTAAGGCTCACGACCTGGAGGAAGCGCGGGGTGGGCAAGGCTGGGTTGGGGCCGACTTCGCGGGTGAAGCCGGGGCCGCTGCTGCGTTTCTGGGCCAGCAACACGAGCGGGTCGCCGTTGGTCAGGGTGTTGATGAGCGTCGAGCCGAGCAGGTTGGCAATGGCCCGGCGGGTGGCGGCGGGCCAGGCAGCGTAGCGCAGGCGGTTCACGCTCACGAGGGCCACGTAGGCCCCCACCGGCACGTTGTTCAGCCAGGCCTGCAACTGCCGGTGGCGCAAGGCACCCAGCCCGTTGGGGGTGCTGAAATTGTTGAGGTTGTCGGTCGAATCGAACGGGAAAGCGCTGGCCTCGCTACCAAAGTAGTAAAATGCTTGGCCATCGACGTTGTTCTGACCGCACTGACTGTAACTAATGCCAGGGGCAGCGGCCACGGCAATGGGCCGCAGCGTCCGCTGGTCGTAGGCCACGGCCAACAGGTTGGGTGAAGCAATACCGCACCCCACGTAACTAACCGCGTTGCCGAGGTTGCTCAAAATACCCGTGCCGATAACCGATTGAAACGTCGGGGCCGGAAACGTGCCCGCCGGCCGCGCCGGCCCGCCGCCCACCGTACGGAGCTGCAACGGCTGCCGCAGCGGCCCAAAGGCCCAGCGCCCGCCCGGCACGCTCACCTCCACGCCCCGCCGGGCATCGCGCCGAAACTGCCCGTGGTGGCTCTGCGACCACCCGCCCGGTGCGCCGGCCGCCACCCGAAACGAGCTGACGGTCCAGTTGGGGTCTTCGTCGCCCACGGGCAAGCTCAGCTTGGCCCGCCAGTACCACACCACACTGTCGCGGCCGGCAAAGGTGGGCAGCGCGGGCCGCCAACTGGCCAGCAGGTTGGCCTGCACATTGAGCAGTTGCAAACGCACCGCGCTGCTGAAGGTAGGCACGGTATCGGCCTCAAAATCGAAGCCCCGCAACGGCCCGTTGGGGTCGTTGGTTTGTACGCTCAGGCGCGGCGCGGCGGGCACGAGCGCAAATTCGGCCGGCGAGAGCAGCGTGAGGCCGCCCTGCAAAAAATTAAAGGAAATCTGGGCCGTGTTGTTGGTGTAATCCAGTTCGGCCTCGCGGCGGCGCGGGTTCAGCTCGACCACAAACGTGTTGTTGCCGAACACGTTGAGGCCGTTCACGATGGTATTTCGCAAGTCCAGCGCGTACACGGCATCGGCCCCGTTCAGTACCTTGAACATTTGCGTGACGGCCTCGTTGGCGCGGGCGCTGCCGAAGCGGCGCGTGACGCGGATTTCGAGCGAATCGGTGCGGGTGCAAAAACTGCCGGGGTTGGCCACGCCCACGTTCAAGCGGAAGGTGGGCGAAGAGGCCGAAACGCTGGTCTGGCCCGTGGCCGGCTCGATGGAAAGCTGGGCGTTGCTGGTTTGAAAGTCGGGCAATGCCGGGGCGTAGAGTTTGATGGCCGGGTCGCCCTGCCAAAGCGTACACAGGAGTTGCTCGGCAGCGATGTTGCCCTGCCCGATGAAGTTGGGGTCGGCCTGCAAGCGCCGCGACACTTCGTTGCGGACTTCGGCAATGGGCCGCCCGTACCATGCTTTTTCGTTGAGCAGGGTGCGATACATTTCGGTCTGGGCCTGGTCCAGCGGCTGGGCGTAGGCCGAACCCGTCTGCCCCATCAGCCCCAGTGCCCCCCGATTGGGCGACATCAGCCAGTTTTCACCGAAGGTTCTGATTTCACCGGTGATTGCGTATTGGCCAAATAAGTTGGCTGCTGCACACCCGTTGTAGAACAGGACGGGGTACTTGCCCACGTTGTTGTAATTACTGCTGGGGTCGTTCACGTCGCCAATTTCTACGTCGAACACGGTATTGGAGCCGTGGCCGAAGTAGGTTATCAACGACAATCCCGCATTCAGTTCACTGGCAATATTGACGGATAAATACGTGTTGACTCCCCCAACAATGGCGGTGTTGCGGGCCACGGAGCGCACCACGCGCCCCCCGAAGCAGGGTTTGGCAATGAGTTGGTTGTAGCCGGCGACGTAGCCACCAAATTCTGCGAAGTCAGACGTGCTTTCGCCACCCGCCATAGTTAGGGCATTCTTGCGCCAGGGCGCGGGGCCGGCGCTTTCGTGGGCCTGCACCTTGGCCAGGTAATCCATCACCATCTGCGGAGTGCCAGCCACCACGCGGCCCGTGGGAAGCTGGCCCGCGTAGTCGTTGTTGCGGAAATCCGACGACAGCCACGTATCCGAAACCGACCGCGTGGTGCAGGGCACAAGGTCCTGCCCAATCTCGCCCAGCGAGCGGGTAACTCCGTAAACACGAGCCGGGAATTCGACAGCCACGCCGGGCTGAATGGCTTTGCCCAGCAGCAGCAGGGCGGGCCGCCGGGTGGGGGGGGTGTTGGCCACCAACCAGCGGGCAAAGTGGCGCAGGGCCAGCACCGACCGCTCGCCGTAATGAAACTGGTCGTATAGTTGATGGGCCGTCACCATCAGCGTATCGTAGCCGCCGCCGGCCGGCGAATGCCGGTAAGCGGCGTAGGCCAGCGCGGCGTTGGCGGTGCCGGTGGCCGGGCGCATCAGCTTGGGGTGCGTCACAATCACGTAGTTGGGCTGGGCCGGGTCGATGGCCCGAAACGTGAGGCGCCGGGCCGGCAGCGGCACCAGGGCGCGGGCGGCATCGTAGAGGGCGAGGCGGCGGGTTTGCTGCCCGGTGGCGCTCGGAAACACAAACCGGCGGCCCAGCGCCCCCAGCGTAGCGGCGGCCGTGGGGGCCACGCGCTGCACGTTCCAGGGGTCCTGCACGTCGTAGCCCTGCACCGTGGCCGGAATGCTGTCCACCTCAAACGTAGCTGGCCCGCCGCCCAACGTCGAGTCGTTTTGGAAGAGCAGAAACCGGCGGTTCGTGAACCAGCGGTTGGCCTGCGGCACTATCAGGCGCTGGTACCCGAGGCGGTAATATTCGTTGATGTTGGGGCTACCTGCCGGAGTAGTAAGCACCAGATTGATGCGGCCGTTGGCGGCAATGTCGGTCCGCAGCAGCGGAAACTGCGCCCGCACAAAATCAAAATCAACGAAGGGCGGCGAGATGCCCAAAGGCCGGGCCGGGCTGCCGGCATTGGCCACCCGAACGGCCACGGTGTGGGCCGGGCCGGGGGTAACGGAGCCGGGCGTTTGGGTGCCGCCCAACAGCAGCAGTTCTACCCTGGGGGCTGGAGCGGGCATGATGCCCCGCAGCACCGTGTCGATGCTCGTAGCGATGTTGCCGAGGGGACTATACCCGAGAAGAAAGCCCGACCGCGTGTAGAACCCCTCCCCTTTTTCCAGCCACGGCAAATACGTCGAGTTCACCGCCACGTCCACCGCGTGGTTGGCCTCTATCTTGACGATGTTGAGCAACCGGTACGGGTGCGGGGTGCCGCCGGCGGCCACCGGCGTGGCCATGCGCCGGCCGGGCACGGCCCCGGCCCCCACGCCGTAGGTGATGAAGTAAGCCGCCGTATCGGTTGCGTAGCCGAGCAATTGGTGGGGCTGGTCGGCGGGGTTCTTGTAATAGTCGGCATCCAGCACCCCGTCGTTGCGCTGCCCGTAGAACTCGTAAAAGGTCGTCGGGTCGAGGGCCGTGGCGTTGCCGCCCTGGTAGATGGCCACCTGCCGCCCGCGCCGCCAGAGCTGCAAGAGGCTGGGGTTGAGCCCGGCCGGAATGCCAGCCCGCGTCAGGTACTGGTAGTCCATCTTGTAGATGGCCGTGCGGGTCACTTTTATTTTGAAGTAAGGCTGGCTCGGCACTATCCATTCGTTGCCGTAAGGGCCCGATTGGGCAGCAGCGGGCGCGGCCGTCAGCAGCCCGGCCAGCAGCAGCACGGCCCCGATACCGACCGAAAAATAGCGCGTAAGAAGAAGTTTTGTCATAATCGAAGGATTAGCAGCGATGGCAATGGCGCAAATGAAGTGCTACGCCCGTATTTATTTGAAGCCGTAGCCCAGACTCACAATCAGCGAGTTGGTTTGCGAGGCGTTGCTGCCCAGCTTCTCCACGGCCAGGCGCGAGAGGGCCAAATCGACGCGCAGGCCGCTCAGGGCCACACCGGCCCCGAGGCTGTACTGCCCTTTCCACTGCTCTTGCCGCTCGAAGTTTTTGATTTTCTGAAAGTTGCCCACGCCGCCGCGCAAAAACGCCAGGTTGCGGTAGCTCAACTCCAGGCCCAGGCGCGGGTCCACGCTCACGGTGCCGCTCGATACCAGGGTGTTGCGCTGCCCGTCGGTGGTGCTTTCGAGGTCCACGGCCACCAGGGCCGAGAACTGCTTGGGCAACTCGAAGCGCCGCGCCGCGCCCAGCACCAGCCGGGGCAGGGTGATTTCGGTGCTATTCTTGGGCACGGCATAGGCCAGGGCGGGGCCGTTGAGGCCCTTTTTGTACTCGTCGGCGTTGATGCTCCAGGCGTTGAAGGTGGTGGTGATGTCGCGGGCCATCAGGCCCAGGTTCCAGCCCTTGCGGTTGTATTGCAGGCCCGCGTCCACCCCAAAGCCATAAGCGTTGGCGAAGTTGCCGATGTTGCGGTAAATAAGCTTACCGTTGGCCCCGATGCTGAGGCCCTCCACGCTGCCCACTTTGCGGGCGTAGGAGAGCAACACGGCATAATCGGCCACCGAGAAGTAGCTGATGCGGCTGTAATCAATGTAGCCGTACTCATTGATGAGGGCGCGGGTATCGGCGATGTTGTCCACGCCGAGGCGCAACAGGCTCACGCCCACCACACTCTTGTCGTCGATGGGCATTGAAAACGCCGCGTAGTCGTTCTTGACGATGCCCGAAAACAGCTCCGAGTGCATCAGTACGCCGTCGTACTTGCTTTTTTGGTTGGCCAGCCCGGCGGGGTTCCAATAGCCGGCGGTGGCGTTGTCGGCCAGGGCCACCTGCACCTTGCCCATGCCCAACGCCCGCGCCCCCACACCGAGGTTGAGAAATTCGTTGCTGTACTTGGGGGTCTTGGTGGTTTGGGCAGCGGCGGGCAGGGCCAGGGCGGCGGCCAAACCGCCGAAAATTGCACGCCGGAAAGCCGGGAAAATCTGTTGCATAAAAAAGAGCCAGGGAATATTTCGCGCCCACAACGCAAGGTAAGGCCGCTTAGTGCATCAGCCCGCGAAAATGAAGCCAAAACTTTGTACCGCGAAGCTCCTACTTCGCCTCGCGTTGAACGGTGTACTACCAAGCTATGCTGCCACCGGAGGGGTCTCGCGTTGAACAACGCCGTTTTGGGGCAACCTACGCGAGACCGAGCACAGCTTGGTGGTACACTGTTCTAAAAATCATCAAAATTTTCTGCCTAACTATCAATCGGTTGAAAAATAATTTCACCAAAACAGTCGTTTTCAACGCCCACTACCTTGCAACACAAAGTACCTGCCATACATTTGTATCATACATCACCCAGTAACTTGTCATCTAGCCCATGAAACTCGAAAACGCCCAGGTGCAGATGCGGAAAGGCATCCTCGAATTCTGCATCCTGGAAATCATCGGTCGCGGCGAAGCCTACGCCTCGGATATGCTGGAAGAGCTCACCGCCGCCCGCATGATAGTGGTGGAGGGGACCCTCTACCCGCTCCTCACCCGCCTCAAAAACGCCGCCCTGCTCGACTACACCTGGAAGGAAAGCAGCAGCGGCCCGCCCCGCAAATACTACGTCCTCACGGCCGAAGGTCGCCAGTTTCTGGGCGAGCTACGCGATACCTGGGAAGACATGGCCGTGTCGGTCGGCATCATCAGGGGGTTAGGGGGCTAGGGGGCTAGGGTCTTAGTTTCTAGGGGCTTAGGTTTTAGGTATTCGGTTTTAGGTGTTAGGTTTTGGGTACTAGGCATTTGGTGCTAAAACCAGAAGTCGTTTTGCGACTGACCATACCCAAAAACTCAAAAACCCAACACCCAATACCTAACACCTAATACCCAAAACCCAACACCCAAAACCTAAGTCCCTAATACCTAACACCTAATACCCTAAAACTTAAAAATCAGCCGACTCACCGGCTCCAACCCATGAAAAAAAACATCAGCATCAACCTGCAAGGCATTATCTTTCACATCGAGGAAGACGGCTATGACGTGCTGGCCCGCTACCTGGCCGAGGTGAAAGCGCACTTTGCCGGCACCCAGGGCCAGGACGAAATCGTGGCTGATATCGAGGGCCGGATGGCCGAGCTTTTCGCCGCCCGCCTCTCCCCTTCCCAGCAAGTCATCACCCTGGCCGACGTGGAGCAGATGATGGCCAAAATGGGCCGGGTCAGCGACTTCGCCGACGCCGACGAGGCCGAGGAAACTGCGCAAGCCACGGCCGGGGCCGCTGGCAATGCGGCCAGCACTGGCCCGCGCTTCGTGCCGCCCACCGAGCCCGACGGCTCGCCCCGCAAGCTGTACCGCGACATGGCGCACCGCAAAATTGCCGGCGTGGCGGCCGGCGTGGCCCAGTATTTCAAGGTCAATCCGCTGTGGACGCGCATTGGGTTTGTGGTGCTGGCGCTGCTGCTGCCGAGCATCGACAACTTTGGGTTCGACGGCGTGGCCCACGGCCGCTTGCACCTCGGCAGCTGGGGCTTTTTGGCCTACGTGCTGCTGTGGATTGTGCTGCCCAAGCGCTACGATGCGCCCACCCCGGTAGCCGGCAGCCCGTTCGATGCCGCCACGGGTGGGCCGCTGGCCGGCAAACGCCTCTTCCGCGACACCGACGGTGGCAAGGTCGGCGGTGTGGCGGCGGGGCTGGCCTACTACCTGCAAGTGGATGTCGTGATTGTGCGCGTGCTGCTGCTGCTGGGGCTGTTTGCGGCCGGCTCCACGCTGGTGGTGTACGTTATTCTGTGGATTGTGGTGCCCGAAGCCCGCAGCCTGTCGGAGAAGCTACAGATGCGCGGCAACGCCGTTACCATCAGCACGTTGTCGGACGAATTTCAGGCCAATGCCGGGCAAGAATCCGGCAGCGGCGGGCGCTCCATCGGCACGTACCTGGAGGGCGCGGCGCGGGGTGCGCAGCCGGCGGTGAGCTTCCTGGGCAGTGTCATTCGGTGGTTTGTGGGTGGCATTTTGATACTCATGGGCGCGAGCCTGCTGTTCACCTGCGGGGCGGTACTGGCGGCGGCGTTGGGCATTGTGCCCGCCGATTCGGTCATCCACACCGGCACCGATATGCAGTCGGCGGCCGTGCTGCAAAACGTGCCCAAGTGGGGCGCGTGGGCTGGTTTTCTGGCTCTGGGCATCCCGTCGTTGGCGCTGATTTTGCTGGGCTTGCGCCTGATTTTGCGCCGCGCCGCCCTCTCCCGCACGGCGGGCCTGAGCGTGCTGGGCCTCTGGATTTTGGGCCTGATGGGCAGCCTGGGCGCGGCCTCGGTGCTGACCCGCGACTTCCAGGCGCACGGCACGGTCAGCATTCCCAAAACGCTGGCCCCGGTGGCGGGCAAGAGCATCGTGCTGGCCCTGCGCGACCAGCCCGACTACCTCGAAAGTGTGCATTTCCGACTGGCCCCGGCCGACAGCAACGCCGCCCCGGCCGTGGTGCAGGAATTTGAAGCCCAGGGCCGTACCCAGGCCCTGGCCCGCGAAACAGCCGCCAATACCGTCACCTACGGCATCAGTCAGCTCGACTCGACCCTGACCTTCGACGAGGGCCTGACGCTGAAGTCGGGAGCCGCCTACCGCGCCCAGGAGTTGAACCTGACGCTGCGCCTGCCGCTGGGTAAAACCTACACCCTCTCGCCCCGCTTCATCGACCGCCTTTCCGACGAAAGCTTCCTCAACAGCCGCCAGCCCACCGACGACGAGCCGCACCGCTTCCGCCTCAGCCGCCGCGGCCAGCTCGAATGCCTCGACTGCCCGCCCGCCGCCCTCGGCACGAACGACGAGGAAGGCAACGACGATAGCAATACCGATGCTGATAATGAAGAAGACGACAACTTCAACATTACCATCAACACCGACGACGACGATTCGACGGGGGTCGAAATAAAGTCCACCGAACGCGCCTTTAGCGCCGATTTGGCCCGCTACGGCACCGGCCGCAACCGCCTGACCAACCCCGAGAGCTTCCGCGAAATCGAAGCCAGCGGCGACTACCGTCTCTTTGTGCGCCAGGGTTCCGAAGCCAGCGTGGAGGCCGCCGGCAGCGAACGTGACATCCGCGAACTGCGCCTGAGCATCGACAACGGCAGCCTCCGCATTCGCCGCCGCGACCGCAACTCCTTACTGCCCAGCCTCAACTTCAACCGCCGTCCGGTGCTGGTGCGCATCACCGTGCCCGCCCTCGAAAAGCTGGACCTGAGCGGCGCCTGCCGCGCCGACGTGGCCGGCTTTCGCGATGCCAACCTGGCCCTCGAAGGCACCGGTGCCTGCGTCGCCCGCCTCGACGTGGCCGTGCCACTGCTCAACATCGACCTGAGCGGGGCCAGCCGCGTGGTGCTGCGCGGCCGCGCCGACAAGCTCATCGCCGACGGTGCCGGGGCCTGCAAAATCGAAGCCCTGGCCCTCACCACCGACCGCACCTTCCTCGACCTCAGCGGTGTAAGCCAGGCTCGCGTAAACGCCCGCACCGAACTCAACGCCGACCTCAGCGGCGCCAGCCGCGTCCGCTACACCGGCAACCCTGGGCGCGTAACCAAGGACGTGAGCGGCGGCAGCTCGCTCCGGGCCCTGTAACCCACCCCGCCAAAGGCACCCGCCGGGCGTGTGAGTGCGCCTCGAGGTCGCCCCGAACCGGTGCCGGCGTAAGCGGGTGCCGGTTTTTTGGTTTTTGGTTATTCGTTCCTCAGTCGGCCAACCAGCCACTGGTGGCCGTCGCCAGCCGCGCAAATTGTCGCACGAAGTCAACCCAGGAAAACCCACCCTGTATCACCCAACGCGACCGTGCCATAGCCCCACCCGGTAGCCGCTGCCCGCACCGACCATTAGCTGTAAACAGCCTTATATAAGACGTATCCCGAAGGTGACTTGCCCACTACGGCTGGCTTATTGTAACTTGCAGTCCCTGCGGATAACGGTAAGCCAACTGTAGTACGTCGTCTTAAAACCCGTCCAGACGCACTATTAATAAATAGCAAAACACGCAATGGAGGGCTTCATTTTTCAATTAAAGTCGTTTCGATTCTTTCAAATTTTTACAATTTGTATTCGGTATCTGCTTGGAGTCGCTTTTGTTTGGGCAAGTATTTTTAAAATTGCTGGAATAAGATTCACACCAGCATCCGGTGAAAATACACCCATCAATTCGTTGGCGCATCTTCTCGAATCAATGTACCGGTCTGGATTTTACTGGAATTTTATTGGGTGGGGTCAGCTTATTGCCGGTTTTTTAATTATGTCTCAGGCTTTCAGTACGCTGGGCGCTGTTGCATATTTTCCCATCATCCTAAGCATTTTTGTTCGTGTAGCCTTCCCCATCAAGTGAGCCAGTCAAAACTAACGAGTAGCGGTCATTCTCCGCTTCTTCTATTTTTGACCCATGAAAAAAAGCCGTTTTAGCGAAGCCCAGATTCTGGGCATTTTGCGCCAACAAGACCAGGGCC
>JANYFQ010000619.1 GCA_025362615.1 Hymenobacter sp.
CACCTCATTTTTTCTGAAAGCATGGCACTCACCTCCCACCCCTTCCATCCGGTCAGCAACGAACTACTGCCCGGATACCGCGACGCTTACCTGCGCGGTGACCTCTCGCGGACCAACACGGAGTTGGTTGATTCCTATTTATTGGCCAACGCCAATGAGGGCGACGAAACATTGCGGCGCTTTCACAAGCTGAAAGCTTCGGGCCACCAAGTGCAGCCGGTGGGGTGGGTAGCACAGCAGTTTCATTTGCTTCGTACCGAGCCAAAGCGTTTTCGGCAGCGTGCTTCGGGCCTGGTGCTGGTAGGCGTGTTGGTGAGTGGGCTGGTGTTTGCCGGCAACAGCAACGTGCCTACTTCAAGCCTCAGCAGCCCCATGGTGCCCGTATCGGGCGTTGCTGGCGGCGAGGCAGGCGGCCTCGAGCCGGTTGCCCTGATAACGACTTTGCGCGGGCGTGTGCTTGACGAGAACGGCAACCCGCTGGTGGGGGCCACGGTGCTTGATAAAGAGAGTGGCCGGGGAGTAAGCACCAATGCCGAAGGAAATTACGCATTACAGGTACCCGCAAACCGGGTTTCCCTGTTGCAGTACGGCTACGGCGGCTACCGGGAAGAAGAAGTGCTGACCCAGCGCCAGCGGGTGCAGAATGTGACATTGCGGCCCGATGCGGAGAAACAATCGCTACGCCGCAAAAAGCATTGGTGGAATTGGTAGTCGGTCGGCCTATGCCTCTTTTTCGAACCCGTTGGGTTGCTTGAATAAACAATCTAACGGGTTCAAAAAGGGCTTGGCACACCATTCCGCTGCCTGGCTGCCAGGCATGGTGGTTGGTTACGGTTTGTAGAGATTTAAGCAGCCGCATCAATCCCCGCGCCGTCCACCGCAGATTGGCCGGCACAGGCCATTAGTTTTCCAGCAGGCACTGGCAGACGTAAAAATCATGAATCTCCCCTTCTTCAACCGTCCAACCCTGAAAAAGATAACCGTTGGCGTAGGGGACGCGTCGGGCGAACAAGCCCGGCTGATAATCGACGGCATATGCCGGGAACTACCCGATTTGCTGATGGTTTACGTCGCCGAAATTTCTTCGGGTACCGTGCTTGCTTCCTACACATCGCACCCCAACTACAACCCCAATAAAATCAGTTTACGCAACGCCAAAGTATTTGCCATTGTGGCCAAACCACTGGCAACCCACCCTTGGCTGGGCGGGCCGATACGCGACCTAACCGTTGGCCTGACGGACCAGTTTCATCACCTGAGCCTTTGCAACGAAGGCAAATGGTACTGCTTTGTGGCGGTGCTCACGACTGATGCTAACTTGGGTGTGGTTAAGGGGATAGTTCGCCGCTGCGCCATTTGACACGTTTTAATTTTCACCTTTTTTCTGCATCCTCGCGCCTTTTTTGTACCTCAACTCAAACCCCAATGAAAAGCCCCAAGCAGATTGTACAAGACATCCTGGCCGAATTGCCGACGCTGCTCGCCGTTGCGGTGGTTGAAACCGAATCGGGAATGCCGTTGGCTTCGCACGCCAACATTGCTGACTTTGATATTGAAACCGCCGCTGCCTACAATACCGAAGTTGTGAAGGCCAAACTCAAAGCCCTGGCGGCGCTTAAGTTAAACCAAACCCTCCAAGACATTCTCCTCACCCTCACCGACCAGTTTCACCTGCTGCGGCTTTCGCCGGACGGGCAGATGTTTGTTTACCTGGCCGTGAACAGCCGCGACACCAACCTGGCCCAGGCCCGGATGGTGATGCGGGCCAGCGCAGGCAATCTGAGCTAAGTGTGCCTGTATTTGAGTCAGTAAAAAGCCCGCTGGCGTTGCGCCAGCGGGCTTTTTCACGTCTTATGATTGGGGTCAGCTAAGCCGGTGCATTTGCGCTGGTGCCCCCTCAGCTTGTTGCGGTTACTCCACGGCTAACTGCCGAATTACGAGCTGTCCGTTGATGACTAGGTGTAAGGAGTAGATGCCCAGTTTCACTTGGTTCAAATCGAGGGTGAATTGGGGGGTGGTTGCTTTCGTCACGGCTACCGTGCGGCCCAGGGCATCGCGCAGCGTGGCCGTGGTTTCGCCGGTGCCGGCCGTAGCGGGCAGCAGCACGGTGGCGGTGCCACGAGCCGGGTTGGGGTAGAGGGCCACCGCAAGCGTCTGGGCCGTGGCGGCGGCTGTGGGCCGGGCCGCGCCGCCGAGTTGCACCGAAAACCGGTTCGGCTGGCTGCCGGCAGCTTGCGCCGCGAAGGTGTAGGTGGCCTGCGCCCGCAGGTCGTGGCGCTGCCCGGTTTGCGCGTCCAACAGGTACACAGCCAGGCCGTTGAAATTAGCTAGATTAGCGGTGAAGGTGAAGCCACCGGCGCGGGGCAGACTCAACTGCAACGGCACCAGGGTGGCGGCGGTGGCTGTGGGCAAAGCCAGGCCGCTGATGCTGAGGGCCTCGCCGGCGGGCGTGAGGGCCGCCAGTTCGGCCTGGCCGGAGCTGGGCAGCTTGTAGGCGTCGAAAGCCGCATCGAAGGCGGCAGTGGCCCCGGCTTCGGCGTAAAGCACCAACTCGTCATCTGCCATATCGATAGCGCTGATTTTCAATACCAAACGCAGGCGCGGGTCGGTGGCGTTGCGGCGTAGCGTGGGCACGGTGCTGCCTACCACGGCGCGGCGGGCCGTGAGCGGAATGGTGAGCGCGGCGGCCCCGGCCCCGGCGTTCTGGCTCATGAAAAAAGCCTGGCCCGTCGGAATCAGCGGCGAGCCGCCCATGCCGTTCACGTTGGCGCGGTAGCGACCGGCGTAAGGGCCAATGGTTTCAAAAACGTAAAAAGCAGCAGGCACCGAGGCCGGGCGCGTCAGGGCCGTGCCGTCGAGCGGGGCCGTGAAGGGGTTGCCGAGCAATACCCAGCCCGGACTAGCGCCGGGGTTAGCGGGCAGGGCCACCGTTTGGGCGGTTTCGTTGAGTGTACCCGCGAAGCGCATCACATTGTCGGGGGTGATGTGGGCGATGAAGCCGCGCCCGCGCCCCGGCGCTGCGCCGCCGGAGGCCAGTGCCCGCCAGCCGCGGTCGAAGGCCGAATACGTAGTGGCCCGGCTACCGGGAATGGCCGTGAAATCGTAGCTAAAAAGGTTCGGGAACGGCGTGACCAGGTTGGGCGTGGCCGACGCATTATAGGCCGCTACCCCCGCCGTGACGGGCGTAAACGTCGGCCCCACAGCCAAGCCAAACGCCGGGCCGTTGTCGAACGGGTTGCTGAAATGCCGATAGCCGGCCCCGGTGTTCAGCGTCGGGTCGATGGCCCGCTCTTGCGTGAGGGTGCCGGTGATGCTGCCCGAAAAATCACCTACAATGGCGGTGGTGCCGGTCTGGGTCGATTTGAGGGTAAGGCTGTTGCCGTCGGTATTCAGGTTCGAAAACACGTCGAGCGTTCCTGTTATCACCGTCGGCTGTTGCAGGCGCAAACTTCCTAAGCTGAGGCCGCCTGCGCCCTGCGTGTAAACGCCAACATTCAGGCTTCGCACGCGGCCTGGCAGCCCATCGCCGGTGACGCACGGCACAATGGCCGTGCCCACCCCACTGTAGCCGTAATCGGCATCGGCGGCATAGGAGCGCAGCGCGGTTTGGATGCTGCCCGTAAGCCCGGCGTTCGTGATGCCGGCCGCTTCGCCGATAACCAAGCGGCTGCCCGTCGCCATTGCAAACCGGTTGCCAGTCAGCAGGTAATGCTGAATTGTTCCGTTGGTGCTGGCCGAGGCAGTGGCCAGGGTGCCCCCGGTTTGCAGGTCGAGGGTGCCGGTTACTTCCAGGTTTTTATCCAAAAGCAAATAGCCGTTGTTGGCAATCGTTACGTTGCGGTAGCGGCCCAATGGCGGCTGCACGTAAGAATTTACCAGCAGGTCGGCATCGGGAATTATTTCGAGCACGAACCGGGCCGGGTCGTTGTAGCGGCCGTTGGTGTTGGCGTTGGTCATGTCGAAGAAATAGGTCGTGTTGAGTGCCAGCGGGGTGCGCACGGCCAGCAGGTTATCGCGCAGCACGAGGCGGGCATCCCCAAAATTGATAACGCTGCCTAACCGAAACTGGTAGCGGCCGAAGGCGGGCACCCCGACAAACAGGTTCACTTCGAGCGGCACACCAGCCGTGTAAGGAGCCAAGCCATTGATAACCAACTGCTGCAACGGACCAACAGACGTAAACGACGACACATTCAGCCCCGACGGGTTGCTGAGTTTGGCAGCATCGAACTGCGAGTCGAAGCCGCCGGTGGCCCCGGCTTCAAAATAAATGTAGGCTTGGTCTACCAATACGCTCGGCGCGGGGGCCAGCAGGTCGAGGCGCAAAACGGGGCGCGGGTCGGGCGTTTGAGCCTGCGCCACGATACTCGGGGCAAGCAACCACAGCAGGAGGACCACCGCACGCAGCGGATTTGTTTTCTTCTCAAATCGTAGCAGTGAGCGCATTGTCGGCCCGCCAGCAGCCGGGGTGTTACCGGTTGGTGCAGGATGAACAAAGATAAAGCGTAAGTTGAACAGCCTGGGGCAGCCCGCTTCAATTCTGTCATCTGCACGCACTTGCCAGAGGAAATCAACAAGCCCTGAGCGAAGCCGTAGCCCGGCACCGCTTCTTTGGCACGATTTGCGCCAACGGCCGACGAACTTGCAGCGTAGCAGCCATTTTTAAGGCCGTGCTTCACATCGGTTTGCAAGATGTTGTGCGGGTGCATCCTCACCAAAGGCGCTCACCTCGCACGGCCATCGGGCGGCGGTTTTCCGCGCTGCGCAAGTAATTTCGTCCGTTATTCTTCCTGGTTTTGTCACTTCGCCTTTCTCCCTTTCTTATTGTTTCAACGCTTCTTAGCTGGGGCGTTCTTCTCCTTAGTGCGGTTAGTCATAGTGGCACGGCGGGCTTGGCGGGTTGGCCGGGGTGGGTAACGCTGGTGGCGCAGGGCACGTTGGCCGCCAGTGCGTTTTTGTACGCCCGCAACCAGCCACTTATTCTGTACGGGCAAGACTTTGTGGGCTTGCTGCGTCGCCTCGTGTTGGGCCCGGGGGCGCTGGCACTCGTTTGCCTCGTTTTGTTTGGGCTGGGCCGTTTGGTTGCTTATCAGCAGCCAAGCCAGGAGCCGGTGGTGTTCGCCATTACCCACACGTTAAGTCTGGGTTTGTTCATCATATTTCTGGCCCAGGTAAATTACGCGTGGCGGGCGTTGGTGTATTTCAAAAGCGCCAGCAACTTGCGCCGGCGCTGGCAGTTGCTGGAACTATTGCTGGGCACCACGCTGCTGCTCCAGCTGCTGCCATTGCCCGTGCCATCGGTACTGGTGTTGCCCGTGCTGGTGCTGTTGGGGTTGTTTGGGGTGTATTTGAGCGGCACCCAGCGTTGGGTGGCCTACCTGACGCACAAGCAAAAATGGCAAGTCATTGGCTATCAATCGGCTATTTTGGCGGCGATGCTATTGTTCCTGCAATACTTTCGCCTTACCGGCACGGTGGCCACGCTGCTGTCGCCGGCTCCCCAGCACGCTTTTTTGCTGCTGACGGCCTTTTTTGCGGTTTTTTATTCGTTGATGGGGCTGCTGGTCACATTTTTCAACCTGCCCACGGCGGGCGTGTTTGAGCAGCGCCGGGCCGAAATCGTGAGCTTGCAGCGTTTGACGCAAATCATTCAACGCGGCCAAACCGCTGCCGAAATTTATCAGACGTTGCTCGAGTCGGCGGAGCAAACCGTGCAGGCCGATGCCGCCGGGCTGTTGCTGCTGCCCAGCGCCGTACCCAACGATAAGCCTGGCCATAGCACTTATTTTCACGGCCTTGATGCGACGCGGATAGCGGCCGTAGTTGCGTTTGTCGAAGCCCAAACCGGCGACCAAGAATTCGTGCTCAACAACCTGGCCAGCCAGCCGGGCTGGCCTGCGGAGCTGCCTTATGGCTCGCTGGTGGTGCTGCCGTTGCGCGGCTTGCAGCACCACTACGGGAAACTGTTTTTGCTCAAAACCGAAGTGCCCGGTTTTGACGACGACGACATTGGCGTCCTCACCACCTTCACCAGTCAAACCGTCCTCAGCCTCGAAAACCTGCAACTGGTGGCCGATTCGCTCTCCAACCAACGCACCCAGGAAGAACTGCGCATCGCGGCCCAGGTGCAGGACAGCCTCATCCCCAAAAACCTGCCCACCGACGACTGGTTCGACATTTCGACGCACTCGCTGGCGGCCAAGGAGATGGGCGGCGACTTCTACGATTTTCTGCTGTTGCCCGGCCGGCGGCTGGCTGTGCTCATCGGCGACGTGTCGGGCAAGGGCGTGACGGCCGCCTTCCACATGGCCCAGATGAAAGGGATTTTTCACGCTTTGATGCAGGAAAACCCCCTCGCCAAAAACGAGCGCGAGCAATTTCCGCTGCCCAGCCGCTTCATGAACCAGGCCAACACCGCCCTGGCGCACTGCCTGGAGCCGTCGTCGTTCATCACTTCTTCGCTCTACATCATTGATTATGAGCAGGGCGGGTTCATGTTTGCGCGGGCTGGCCACTGCCCGACGCTCTACTACCACGCCATGCGCGAGGAGGTCTCGTACTTCGTGTCGGCTGGCCTGGGGCTGGGCATTCTGCGCCGGGGCGGCTACGAGCGGCACATCAACAACCAATTCTACGACTACGGCCCCGGCGACGTGATGGTGCTCTACACCGACGGCATCGTCGAAGCCCGGGGCACCGACGGCAGCGAGTTCGGCGAAGAACGCCTCAAAGCCCTGCTCGAACGGTGCTACTACCTGGAAGCCCACGAGATAAAGGCCATCATCATGGCCGACTTTAACCAGTTCACGGCCGGCTGCCCGGTACACGACGACCAGACGATGCTCGTCATTAAGTTTAAAACCGCCCAACCCGCGCTCAATTCCTAACGTAACCGGCTTTACCATGAAAGTAACCGCTCAACCCGCTGCCGATTCGCTCACCTTATTGCTCGATGGCGAGCTTGATGCCAGTTCGGCCATTGTGCTCGACACCGAACTCGCAAAACCTGAAATCCTTACCTACCGCAAAGTACTGGTCGATTGCGCCAAGCTGAGCTACATTTCGTCGGCGGGCCTGGGGGTGTTCATCTCCCACCTCCAGCCGCTGCAAGACAAGGACGTGAAGCTCGTCTTCTTTAATATGCAGGAAAAGGTGTTCAACGTGTTCGAAATATTGGGGCTTGATGCCCTGATGACCATCGTGCCTACGCAAGCCGAGGCCGTTGCCGCGTAACCCATTGCAACCCATCGGCCTGCGGAAAACGAGTGCTTGGCAAAACGGCCTTTGAAGCCAGATTTGCCCCTCATATTCCTCGGAAGCCACCTGCCCATCGTCCATGAAATCAGCTTTGCACATTGCCTGTTCGCGCCAAAACCTCCAGCAGGTGCGCGACTTTGTGCGCGGCCACCTTGATGGGCACGGCTTTGCCGACGTGGCCATTAACCAAGTGGTGCTGGCCGTGGACGAGGTAGTGGCCAATTTTGTCATTCACGCCAACGAAGAGGACGAGTCGCAGTTTCTGGACCTGACCTTAGGGCTTGAAGACCGGCTGCTTGAAATAGAGATTGTGGACCAGGGCGACACCATTTTTCTACCCAACCCTACCGCCGTGGCCCCCGACCTGCGCGAGTCCATCAAGCAAAGCCGCAAGGGGGGCATGGGCATGGTGCTGGTGAACCGGCTGATGGACCGCGTGGAGTTTTTCGCACGCGACAACCACACCGTTTGCCACCTCTCCAAAACCCTTCGTTGAAGGCTGGTGACCGGCTTTACGGCGGGCTACAACGCACGGCGTTCTTCAACGCCGAAAATTAACGTAATTTCGCACCGGTAATCGTCCGTTTGCGCCCGTCGGCTCACGCGGCGGGCGCTTTTTGTTTACGCTATTCGCTTTATGCACCCACGCTTTTTGTACGTCGGCACGGCCGCCGTCGCGCTGCTGGCCGCCTGCCAGGCCAGCAAACCCACTGCCACCACCGCATCGGGCACTGCGCCCACCGGGGCCAGCGGGCCAGCCGTCGAAACCCTGGGTTCGTACCCGGTGCCGGCCAACGAGTTCGCCTACGTGTACCGGAAAAACAACGCCACGGCGACCGATTACGGCACCCGCGCCAGCGTAACCGAGTACCTGGACCTCTACACCAACTTCCGCCTCAAGGTGCTGGAAGCGGAAAAGAAAGGGCTGGATACCACGCAAGCCTTCAAGCGTGAGCTGGACGGCTACCGCCAGCAACTTGCCCAACCTTACCTGACGGAGAAAAGCGTGACCGACCAACTGGTGCGCGAAGCCTACGACCGCATGGGCCAAGAGGTGAATGCCTCGCACATCCTCATCCGCGTGGCCCCCGACGCCACGCCGGCCGACACGCTGGCCGGCTACCAGAAAATCAGCAAAATCCGCGAACAGCTGCAAGGCGGCGAAGACTTCGCCAAGCTCGCCGGTGAGGTCAGCGAAGACCCCTCGGCCAAGCAGAACGGCGGCAAGTTGGGCTATTTCACAGCCATGCAGATGGTGTACCCGTTTGAGACGGCGGCTTACAAAACTGCGCCCGGCCAGCTTAGCCCGCCGGTGCGGACGCGCTTCGGCTACCACGTCATCAAGGTAAACGACCGCCGCCCGGCGCAGGGCGAAATAAAAGTGGCCCACCTGATGGTGCGCGTAAACGCCAACGCCCCCAAAAACGACTCGCTGACGGCCCGCAAGAAGGCCGACGAGCTGTACGCCCGCCTCAAAAAGGGCGAGAACTGGGACAAGCTCGTGGCCCAGTTTTCGGAAGATGCCGGCTCGGCCGCCAATGGCGGCGAGCTGCCGCCCTTCGGTACGGGCCGCATGATTCCGTCGTTCGAGGAAACAGCATTTAAAATGCAAAAGCCCGGCGACATTGCCCCGCCCGTGCAAACGCCCTACGGCTGGCACATTATCAAACTGATTGAAAAGCAGCCAGTGGCCACCTTCGCCGAAGTCGAGCCAACCCTGAAGGGCAAAGTGGCCAAAGACTCGCGCTCGGAGCTGAACCGGGCCGCGTTCCTCAAGCGCATCCGGCAGGAAGACCAGTTTGTGGAAGTAGCGCCCGTGAAAGCCTACGCCCTCGGGCGCGGCGATACGGCCCTCGTGGCCGGCCGGTTTACGTACACGGCCCCGGCAGCAGGGGCTAAGAGCAAGGGCATCAGCGACAATTCGACGCTGTTTGCAATCAAAAGCAAACCATATTTGGTGAAGGATTTTCTGACCTTCGCCCAGCAAAACCAACGCGCCCGCACCGGGGCCACGCCCACCTTTGCGCTGCAACAGCTCTACGACCAGTACGTGGACCAGAGCCTGACGGAATTTGAAAAAAACAGCCTCGACACGAAGTATGAGGATTACCGGATGCTGGTGAAGGAGTACCGCGACGGCATCTTGCTGTTTCAACTCATGGACGAAAAGGTGTGGAGCAAGGCCATTGAAGACACGGTGGGGCTGAAAAAGTATTTCCTCGACAACCAAGCCAAGTACCAGTGGGAGCCGCGGGTGCAGGGCCGGGTAGTGTCGGCATCGTCGGCGGCGGTGCTGGCTACGGCCCAGCAGCGCCTGAGCACCGGCCGGTTTGTCGTGACGCGCAACGTGCCCAAACTGCTTGATTTCCGCGCCAACAGCACGTCGCTCGGCAAAATCGGGCTCCTCAACATTGCCAGCCTGGGGGCACGCCTCAACGAAGACACTACCGGCATGGTGCTGTTGACCGGCCACTTACGCAAGGGCGAGAAACCCGCCCTGGCGCAGGCCCGGGCCGATACGGCGGCCCGATACCTGCAAACGCGCAGCGGCGTACCTGCCCGCCGCATCCGCACGGCGGCTCAGAAAGGTGCCCCGTCCGGTACGCTCGGCGGCACCGACGTAACCTTCACCACGACCCAAACCCTGGCGCTGGAAAACGACCTGAACGAGCAGAACGCCCTGGCAGTACAAATCACCGAAAAGGTGTTTCAGAAAGGCGACAACAAGATACTTGACGACCTGAGCACCAAAGGCCCCGGCACGTACAAAGTGCAGAAAGACGGCCGCTTTTACGCCGTCACCATCACCCGCACGCTGCCGGCTGGCCCCAAAACACTGGCCGAGGCCCGCGGCCAGGCTACTTCGGACTATCAATCCTACCTCGAAAAAGAGTGGATTACTTCCATGCGGAGTGCCAACCCAGTGAAAATCAACGACGCGGAGCTGAATAAGCTGGTTACGAGGTAAGCTGGAAAGGCGGGCCGCTGGCTCGCTCGCCGCCGTTGTTTGCCTGCCCGCTACGGGGCAACGTCGGTTTTATTTATTTGGTGAAGAACGGGCGGGCGGCTGTTTATCGGCCGCCCGCCCGTACCGTTCTTAGCCGGGTTTTTAGTGGCCGAGGCAACCCTGCGGGCTGGCCGTGGCTCCGGGTTTTGGCCCGCTGCCGATTTTGTGCGGAAATTTACGGGCCAGTTCCTACGTTAGCGCATTCGGCGGGCGCGTAGCTGTCGCTGAAGCACATAACCAATTGCTTGTTACCGACTATCAATTACGATATGCTAAATCTGAAAATTAACTGGCTGGCCGCTTGGCTGTTGTTACCGTTGGTGGGGTTGGTGCCGACGGCCCAGGCCCAGTTGGGCATCGGGCTGGGAGCCGGCCGGCCGCGTGGGCAGGAGCTGCTCGACGGCATTATTGTGAAGGTGGACAACCAGATTGTGCTGCGTTCCGATGTGGAAAACATTTATTTGCAGGAAATGCAGCGGGCCGCCGGTAAGCCCGTGCCGCCCGATTTGCGTTGCAAAATCCTCTCGAGCCTGGTGCTGAACAAGCTCATGATTGCCAAGGCCGAAACCGACTCCGTAACGGTGAGCGACGCGCAGCTCAACAACGAGTTGGACCGCCGCATGGCGTATTTCGTGCAGCAGATTGGCTCCGAGAAAAAGCTGGAGGAGATGTACAACAAGCCGGTGAAGGCGCTGAAAGAAGACCTACGCGGGCAGGTAAAAGACCAGCTCACGCAGCAGAAAATGCAGGAAACCATCACCGGCAAAATCGCCGTCACGCCCCGCGAAGTAAGCCGTTACTTCAACCGGGTGCCCAAAGACAGCCTGCCCTATTTCAGCACCGAAGTCGAAGTGGGCCAGATAATTGTGCCAGCCCAGGTGAACGACAAAGCCAAGCAGGCCACCATTGCCAAGCTCAACGACATCCGCGCCCGCATTTTGGCCGGCGAAAAATTTGAGGATTTAGCCAAGCAGTTTTCCGAAGACCCCGGCTCTGGCAAGGAAGGGGGCTACTTAGGGTTTTTCAAGCGCCGCGAGCTGGTGCCCGAATATGAGGCCGCTGCCATGCGCCTGGAGCCGGGGCAAATGTCGCCGATAGTGGAGTCGCAGTTTGGGTTTCACCTCATTCAGTTTATTGAGCGTAAGGGTGATAGCTACTCCACGCGTCACATCCTGCTCAAGCCCCAGACGGGCTCGGTTGATGCCGGCGCGGCAGCCCAGAAGCTGGTACGCCTGCGCCGCCAAATTCTGGCCGACAGCACTAGCTTTGCCAAAGCCGCCAAAGACAATTCGAGCGACAAGGAAAGCGCTGGCAACGGCGGCTTGCTCAAAAACCGGCAGGACGGCGGCTCGCGCCTGCCCCTCGACAAGCTCGACCCGGCTATTTTCTTCGCCATCGACACCATGAAAGTGGGCCACATCACCCCGCCCCTGCCCTACCGCACCGACGATGGAAAGGACGGAATGCGCATCCTGTGGCTCAAATCGAACACGCCGCCCCATCAGGCCAACCTGTCGGACGACTACCAGAAAATAGCTTCTGCTGCCCTCAGCGAGAAGAAAAACAAGGCGCTCGACGAGTGGTTCGTGAAAAACCGGGGCACCGTGTACCTCGAAGTAGCCCCTGAATACGCCGACTGCAAAGTGCTGGAAGCGGAGAATTAAGGTGAGAAGTGAGAGGTGAGACGATGAGATGTGAGACAGTAAGATGGTAAGTATGCCCTTTGCCTTGCAGGGTGCGAGTAAGACGCGCTATTTTACACGAAGCATCACTCCCAACCGTCTCACCATCTCACCTCTCACCATCTCACCTCTCACTGTCTCACCTCTTACTGTCTCACTTCTCACCATCTCACCTCTCATGACCAACGACAAAGAAGCCGCCGACGCGCTCGCCGCTGCCTACCAACGCCTGCGGCAGGAAATCGGCAAGGTCATCGTGGGGCAGGACGACGTGGTGCGCCTCGTACTAACGGCCGT
>JANYFQ010000623.1 GCA_025362615.1 Hymenobacter sp.
GGTGGACACGCTCAACGCGCTGCTCGAATCCATCGCCTCGCCGGTGCTCGAAGTAGCCCGCGTGGTGCGGGCCATCTCTGAGGGCGACCTGACCCAGCGGGTGGACGTGCCCACTACGGGCGACATTCTGGCCATGGCCGATGCCCTGAACCTAGCCGTGGAGAATCTGAACGAGCTGCTCGGCGAAATCAACGACTCGTCGCAAATCGTGGGGACTTCTTCGGAAGAAATGGCCGGTAAAGGACAGGAAATGAGCCGCGTAACCGTCGATGTGGCCCTGGCCATGCAGCAGATGGCCGAAGGCGCGCAGAACCAGGCCCTCAAAACCGACCAAGCCTTCAAGCTGATTGAGGAAATCATGCAGGCCACCAAGGAAACGGCCAACAAGGCCGACGTGGTGAACAAATCGGCAATCTTGGGTGAGCAAACCTCGCAGCTCGGCCTGAAAACGGTGGCCGAAGTGGTGAAGAACATGGAAGAGATATCCAGCGCCGCTTCCCAGACCTCGCGCACCATCGAAGTGTTGAGCACCCGCTCGGGCGAAATCAGCAAGTCGCTGGGTGTGATTACCGACATTGCCTCCCAGACCAACCTGCTGGCCCTGAACGCCGCCATCGAAGCCGCCCGCGCCGGCGAAGCCGGCCGTGGCTTCGCCGTGGTAGCCGAAGAAATCCGGAAGCTAGCCGAGAGCTCCCGCCGCTCGGCCAACGAAATTGCCACGTTGGTGGACGACGTGAAGAAGGACACGACCACGGCGGCCACGGCTATTTCGACCATGGAAAACCGGGTGCTCAAGGGCAAAACGCCACCTTTGAGGCCAGCTCAGCCTTCAAAAACATTGCCACCAGTTCGGGCGAAACGCTCCGCACCTCCCGCGACATTCTCACGGCCACGGAGGTGCAGAAAACGTCGATTGGCGACGTGGTGAAGTACGTGGAGGAAGTGGTGGCCATTGCCGAGCAAACGGCCACCGGCACGCAGCAGGTGGCCGGCACGGCCAAGCAGCTTTCGGCCGCCATGCAGGAGCTGACCACCAGCGCCCAGCGCCTCACCGACATCGCCGACGACCTCCAGGCCGGCCTCGAAACCTTCCAGCTCAACGACTTCGAGCCGGAACCCGAGCCCGAGCCGGAACCCGTGCGCCGCGGGGCCCGCGACACGTACCGCGCCCGCGCATCGCACGCGCCCCAGCCGCAAAACGGCATGGCCGCCCGCCGGGCTCAGAACCCCGCTGAGACCGCGCCGGCTGCCCAAACCAGCCGTCCGCTGAGTACCACCCGCCGGGCTCGGCCTGAGCCCGCCGCGCCGGTAGCAGCTCCGGCCCCCGCCCGGCGGGAGCGTCCGGCGCGGGCGCAAGCCGGAGCCCGGACCGAGCCGGCGCAGTCCGGGGCAATTGTTAACGACCAAGCCGCCGGTGGCACAGCTGCGAATGGCCAGGCTGCCAAAAACGGCCGGGCCAGCAAGGTGGCGGCCAAATCAAAGGCCGGGGCCAAATAGTTTTTCACCCATTCGTTTAGCCTTTTTTCGACTAATCCCGCATGGCTGAGACCGAAGTACCCGTTCCCGTTGCCAAGGCCGAGCGCGCCAAGCCCGCCGAGCTGGTGCAGCTCATCGTGTTTCGCCTCGGCGACGAGGACTACGGCATTCGCATCGAGCAGGTGAAGGAAGTGACCGTTACGCCCGACGTGGCCCGGATGCCCAAAACCCCGCCCTTTATCAAGGGCATTGCCAACCTGCGCGGCGACATTATTGCCATTCTGGACCTGGAGGAGCGGTTTCGGCTGCGGCCGACGGGCCGGCCCGTGCCTGAGCGCAGCTACACCATTGCCGTGGAAGCCGCCGACTACGTGCTCGGCCTGATGGTGCGCGAAGTGCCGCGGCCCTTCACCATGCCGCTCAGCCAGATTGAGCCGGCCCCCGAATTCGTGCAGGATTCGAGCACCCGCGACAAATACCTCGAAGGCATTGCCAAATTGCCGGATGGCGGCATCATCATCGTGCTGGACATGCGCAAGCTCCTGACTCCAAGCGAAGTGATGCGCCTGCCGGGCAAAACGGCATCTTCGTAGGCCTAATCCCGTACAAAGGGAGCCCGCAACTACGCCCGGCCTCATCAAATCTTACGTTTCCCAACCCCATGAACAAGCGCATTCTCATCGTTGACGACTCTTTTTACATGCGTACGATGCTCAAAAACATGCTCACCGATGCCGGCTACGAGGTAGTGGGCGAGGCCGCAAACGGCGCGCAGGCGGTGGAAATGGCTGCTTCGACCGCCCCCGACCTCATTACCCTCGATGTGATTCTGCCCGACAACACCGGCCTGGACGTGCTCAAAAGCCTCCGCCAGATTCAGCCCTCCGCCAAAGTGGTGATGTGCAGCGCCGTGGGTCAGGAGGTCATCGTAACGGAAGCCATTGAAAATGGGGCGTTGGCTTACATCGTGAAGCCGTTTTCGGAAGAGAAAGTGTTGGAAATTGTGGGGGCCGCGCTGCGAGACGACGCTTCCGAACACGCCGCGTAAGGTGCCGGTGCTGCCGCAACGTTCCGTCGAGCTGCCACCGTCTGTTGGAAACGATGGACGGGGTTCGTGCGCGCCGGAAGGTTGGTTTGCTAACTCAGTCAGAAACGGCCAATGAAAACGCGCGACCAAGAGTACCGGGAGCTCTTCATGGCCGAAGCGCTGGAGTATTACGACTCCATGAGCCGCCACCTGAGCGAGCTGGAGCGCAACCCCAACGCCGGCCCAGCCCTCAATGAGCTGTTCCGGCTCATGCACAACCTCAAGGCCAACGCCCGCGCCATGGGCTTCGCCGATTTGGGCGAGGTGGCGCACCACCTCGAAACCTTGTTCGGGATGATTCGGGACCAGGAGCGCACGTTCAGCGGTGCGCTCACCAGGGTGGTTTTTGCCGGGGTCGATGCGTTGGGCAGCATGATTCGGGCGGTGGGAGCAGACCAGCCCTTGCCCGATGCCACGGCGCTGCTTGACAACCTCGACCGCCTGGTGCGGGGCGAGGAGCCCATTCTGGACGAGGCCGAAGCGGCGGAATCGGAAGAAGAGTCGGGCAAGAAAATGGAGCTTTCCGACCTGGTTTACATCCAGGTTAAGAAGCTGGATAACCTGCTGAACTTGGTGGGGGAGCTGGTGATTGACCGCGACCGGATTATGACCCTGGCCCAGGAAATCGGGAACCCCGCGCTGCTGGCCACGGCGCAGCACCTGTTCCGCATTTCTGATGACTTGCAATACAGCGTGATGGATGCCCGCCTGGTGGGCGT
>JANYFQ010000648.1 GCA_025362615.1 Hymenobacter sp.
TGATGGCCGACACGATTTTGTAGATGAAGTACAGCGGCCCCGTGAGCAGGTTGAGCTGGTGCCCGGTCGTCACGGTGAACGTGGTGGGCGCGGCCAGCAACAAGAGGTTAGCCTCAATGGCAGGCGCGGGCGCGGGGGCCGGGCCGTACTGGTCGCGCAGGGCTGCTACCAGCCGCTGGCGGGCGGCGGGCGAGTAGGCCGCCTGCTTCTCCTCGATTTGGGCGGCGAAGTTTTCGAGCGCCGGAAAGCGGTGGTAAAACGGGGCCAGGGCCGGGTTTTGGGCAATGTAGTCGGTGAGCAGGCCCGAAAAAGCGCCGGTTTCGGCGTAGGGCAGCGTGGTACAGCGAGTCGGCATGGGGCAAATGGGAGCGAAGGCCGGGTTCGGGGTGAACCCTGGCCAATGGCAAAAGTCCGCACAAAACCCGGCCCCGGCCGGAAAGTTGCCCGGCCGGCTCAGTCCACTGCCCAAAACCGCATTTCGAGCGAGAGGCGCGTCTCGTTCGCGTTCAAATTCACGGCCCCGCCGTGCAGCAGGTAGGGCGAGAACAGCAGTACCTCCTCCAGCCCAGGGTTGGGGCGCAGCAGGTGCAGCGGCTGGGCCGAGGCCACCACGCCGGGCACGCTGTATTGGGCACCGTTGTACACGGCCCCGGCGTGGGTGCGGGTGGTCAGGTCCTCGGGCCACCAGTGCGAGCCGGGCAGCAGCGCCAGCGACGAATCGGCGGTGCTGCCCGCCAGCGGGAAGTATATGTTGATGCCATTGCGCAGCCGGTCAAGCCACACGTCGCGGTGCAGCGGGTTGTTGTCGGAGCGCCGGGGCCGCACGATGCGCAGGTGAAACTGCGCCCGGTCGATGGCCGGGTTGTGGGCCGTCACCGCCCGCCCGCAGAGCGCCGACACCCGCGCTTCGAGCGTGGCCACTGGCAGGGGCAGGGCCGCCAGCGGATAGCTGCCGGTTTGCTGCACCACGGCCAGGTGGCGGGACTCGTCGTCGCCAATCAGCCGGTGATAGTCCGCCACGGGCCAATCGGCCGCAACGGCAAGCCCCGCCCCGCGCATGGCCGTGCGAACCAGCTCAGTCAAGCCTTCGCGCAAGGTGGCGTTTTCGGCCGGCAGCAGCCAGGGCGCTACCGTGTAGCCCGCCGCCGCCCAGGGCTGCCCGGCCGTGAGGTCGGTATCGGCCGCCAGCAGGATTTCGGCCGCGCCGGGGCCGGCGGGCCCTTCCACACGGTACTCGACATCCTGCTGGTTGAGGCGGGCTTTCATGGGGGATTGTTGGGGGTGTAGAGACGCATAATTGCGTCTCATCGTTCGCTACGTTGCCCTTCAGCTGAATGGTTTCCGTTCAACGGTGCGGACGCTGAGACGCAATTATGCGTCTCTACACGGCTCCATCATTTAAACCAAGTGCCCGTACAAGTCAAAATCCGAAGCCGAGTCAATCTTCACGTTCGCAAAGTCGCCGAGGCGCACGAACGTGTCTTTTTCCACTGCCACCAGCACCTCGTTGTCTACTTCGGGCGAGTCAAATTCCGTCCGGCCCACAAAGTGGCCGCTTTCCTTGCGGTCGAACAGCACCTTGTAGGTTTGGCCCACCCGCGCCTCGTTCAGCTCCATCGAAATACCCTGCTGCAATTCCATGATGGCATCGGCGCGTTCCTGCTTCAGCTCGGCCGGCACGTCGTCTGCCAAGGTGTGCGAGTGCGTGTTTTCCTCGTGCGAGTAGGTGAAGATGCCCAGGCGCTCAAACCGCGTTTGCTCCACGAAATCGTACATTTCCCGAAAGTCCTGCTCCGTTTCGCCGGGGTGGCCGCTGATGAGCGTGGTGCGCAGCGCAATGCCCGGCACCCGCTGCCGGATGGTGTCCACCAGCTCCACGGTGCGGCGCTTGCTGATGCCCCGGCGCATGGCCTTGAGCATGGCATCGGAGCCGTGCTGCAAGGGCATGTCGAGGTACTTGCAGATGTTGCTGCGCTCGGCCATCACGTCCAGCGCGTCCAGCGGAAACTGCGACGGGTAGGCGTATTGCAGCCGAATCCAGTCGATGCCGTTCACGTCGGACAAGTGGCGGAGCAAATCGGCCAGCTTGCGCTCGCCGTAGGCTTGCAGGCCGTAGTAGG
>JANYFQ010000670.1 GCA_025362615.1 Hymenobacter sp.
CAACGATTGGGGGCCAGAGGCCCCCAAAGTAGTCGGCACGGGCCAGGAGGCCCGCGCCAACCGCCACCGCGTAACATCAGTAAGTAACTGCTGTTACGCAGTGCCCCAAACCCCAACGGGGTTTAACAACAGAGCCGGGGGTTGGCGACCAGCGGGAGCCTACCCCCGGCAGGGTGCCGAAACGGCCGAACCCCAACGGGGTTTAATAGCCTTCGGGTTGCGCCTTCGGGTTGCGCCTTCGGGTTGTGCCTTCGGGTTGCGCCTTCGGGTTGTCGGCCGCTGGTTCCGAAGGCTATTGAACCCCGTTGGGGTTCGGGCCGGGGGCGGCCTGGGTTCCGGGGGTAGGCTCCCTGCGCTCGCCAACCCCCGGCTGTGCTATTGAACCCCGTTGGGGTTCGGGCCGGGGGGGCCTAGTTTCCTGGGGCCGGCGCTCGCCAACCCCCGGCTGTGCTGTTGAACCCCGTTGGGGTTCGGTACACTGCGTAACAGCAGTAAGCAAAACGAGCCGGGGCCGGTTGGCACTTTTTGAAAAACGGTACGAAGGCGCGTCGCCGTCCTGAAAACGACGAGCTTGCCGGGAGTCAGCTGGTGGAAAAATAAAATAAAATAATTGCGGCAACCAACTTTAATTTTCAAATAAGAAAAAAACGCATCTAGCAGCCATCAGCACGCAATAAATGCGCACGTAGCACTGCAAGGCACTGTTTTTGTTATTAAGTCGCGTACGCAAAAAAGTAACGATAGCCCCAATCTGAAATGGCACTTTTTAGAGTAAGTGCGCGATAGGAACGACCTTTGTAGTTAGTTTGTACTTCCTGGCCTGGGCCATTAGCGGCATTTCATTTTTCTTTCAACCATCGGCTTCGCGACACACACACTTTTTTCTTTAAATCATGAAACAACACTTACAATGCGGGGCAACTGGGGTTGCCCGTACGCGGACTGGCTGGGCCTGGCTGCGGGGGGCGCTTTTGGTGGTGCTGGGTGCGACAGGCAGTGCCTGGGCGCAGGTGCCTGTTACCATCGGCACCGACTTTCTGAGCGGTAGCTACACCAGTACGGCGCTGACGCCGGTGGGCGGCTTTCTGCAATACCGGGGCACGGCCACGGCCGCTGGTGCCGCCGGGGTTCGCAAGGTGGAGTTTTACACCGGTTCTTACAACCCGGTGTGGCGTTCGTACTCGGGTTCGCCCACGATAGCGGGTTACAACCAGAACATTCCGCCGGTGGGCGGTACGGCCTCGGCGCTGTATAATAGCGGCGGCGGCGGCACTATTCAGTTGCCGGCCATCGTCAGCGGCAACACGTACACTTTCAACATCACCAAGAACGGGCCGAGCGTGACGGCCAGCTCGGACAACAACATGGCGGTGCTGCAAACAACCTACGCACCGGTGACCATCCCGACCGTGACGGCCACCAACCTGGGCGGGCCGCTGGTGGTGACGGCCACCACCTCGGCCGCGCCCAACGCAGCGGAGTACCTGTACGTGCGCTACTCGACCGACAACTTTGCCACCTCTACGCTGGCTCCCATGTCGGGCAGTACCACTACTTGGGTTGGGGCCATACCGTCGGGCACGGTGCTGAACACCGGGGCCACGGTGCGCTACTACGTGCTCAGCAGCCCCAACGCGCCCAGCGCCACGGGCACGGCGCAGGTGAACCACGCCAACGCAGATATGCTCACGCTGAATTTGAACAACAACAGCGGCAGTAACTACAGTGCTTACATTCCGGTAACGACTCTCTTTTTCGAGCCGTTCGATGCCAACTGGACGAACGCCGTGGGCACTCCGGCCAACCTGAGTACGCCCGGCTTTGGGGCCTGGAGCAGCGTGGGCACGGGCAATAACCAGTGGCAGCGCAATACCTACACCACGGGCTGGACCAGCGCCAACGGCAGCTTTACGGTGCCAACCGGCACGGCAGCACGGTTTCACACGTATGATGCAACTCTAAACACCACCGGCGACCTGATAACCCCGGCCATCAGCTTTGCTGGGATAACGGGGCCGAAGGTGCTGACTTTTTCGATAATCAACACGGGCGGTAATGATGTGCTGGACGTGGCCGTGTCCACCGACAACGGCGTGACGTATGG
>JANYFQ010000427.1 GCA_025362615.1 Hymenobacter sp.
CGGGCGGCAAAAAAAGCCGCCTGCCCGCGCCCGCCCCGATGTTCTAAACGGCTTCATTGCCAAAATCCGCTCACGGGCAAAGCAGCCGTCCGTCCCCGTCCAGCCGCAGGGCTTTTTCTTCCACCAGCCGGCGCAGGGCCGTTTTTATCTCCTCGGTTTGGGCGGCGGGGTAGGCGGCCACCACCGCCCGGGGCGTGGGCGCGTCGCGCTGCACCAGCGCCAGCAGGGCCGGGCGCAGGGCCTGAAACGCGGCCTCGGCGGCGGCGGCTTTTTTGGCTTCGAGGCACACGTCGCACACCCCGCAGCGGGGCGGGTCGGTTTCGTCAAAATACGTCAGTAAAAGCTGTTGGCGGCACTGCTGGCCCACCAGGTAGCCAGCCACGGCGGCGGCCTGCTGCCGGGCCAGCGCCCGCGCCGCGCTGATGCTGGGCTGGTTGAGGGGCAGGGCATCGGCCCCGTGCCGGGGCGTGGTGAACATCGCCTGCGGCAGCTCCTGCCTGGGCTGGTAGTGCAGCACACCGGCCGTGTGCAGGTAGCGCAGCTGCTGGCGGATTTCGGCCACGCTCCGGCGCAAATACGTGGCCAGGCTGCTCTCGTTGATGGGCTGAAAATGCACAAACACCTCGCCCCCGTAGCTCCGCAGCAGGGCTTTGATGAGGACATCGTGCGCGGCGTTGGCCACCTGAAAGGCGTACAGGTTCTGGTGGTCGAGCACGATTTGCACCCGCGCCGGGGCGTTCACGGCCTCGTTGAGCTGCACAAAGCCCTCGCGTTGCAGCAGCTTGAGGGCATGAAACGCATCCACGGCCCGGATGCGGTAGGTTTCGGCGAAGCGCCCGATGTCGAAGTCGAAGGCCACCAGCTCGCCGCCGCCGGTGGCGGTGCCCGAAAAGTTGGCCAGCGCCTGGTACACGCGCCGCACCGTGTCGAGCGGCGGCAGGGCCAGTTCGGCGCGGCGCACGAGTTCGGGGCCGTCGGTGGGGCCGGCCAGCAGCACGGCAAAGGCGTAGTGGCCGTCGCGCCCGGCGCGGCCGGCTTCCTGGTAGTAGGCCTCCAGGGTGTCGGGCGCGTCGAGGTGGGCCACGAGGCGCACGTCGGCCTTGTCGATGCCCATGCCGAAGGCGTTGGTGGCCACCATGCAGCGTACTTTGTCGGTCAGCCAGTCCTGCTGTACGCGGGTGCGCACCTCCGGGGCCAGCCCGGCGTGGTAGGCGGCGGCGGGCACCCGCTGCTGGCGCAGGAAGGCGGCCGTGTCCTCGGTTTGCCGCCGGGTGCGGGCGTACACGATGGCCGTTTTGCCCGGCCCCACGCCGCGCAGCACCTCCAGCAGCCGCTGCAGTTTATTCTCCGTCGTCAGCACCGAGTACGAGAGTTTTGCCCGCGCAAAGCTCTGGGTAAACACCCCAAAGCCGGGCCTGAATTGCAGTTTCGCCACAATGTCCTGCCGCACCCGCCCGGTGGCCGTGGCCGTGAGGGCGACGACCGGCACTTCCGGCGGCAGCAGCGCCCGCAGCTCGGCGATGCGCAGGTAGGGCGGCCGAAAATCGTAGCCCCACTGCGAGAGGCAGTGCGCTTCGTCCACGGCCAGCAGCCCGACTTTCATCTTCGGCAGCCGCGCCTGGAACAACTCCGTCAGCAGCCGCTCGGGGCTGAGGTACAAAAACTTCACCTCGCGGCCGTAGATGCAGTTGTCGAGGGCGCGGTCGATTTCCTGGTGGCTCATGCCGGCGTACAGGGCCTCGGCCTTCAAACCGCGCTGGCGCAGGTTTTCTACCTGGTCCTTCATCAGCGCAATCAGCGGCGACACCACCAGGCACAGCCCCGGCCGGGCCAGCGCCGGCACCTGGAAGCACACCGACTTGCCGCCGCCCGTGGGCAGCAGCGCCAGCGTGTCGTGCCCGGCCAGCACCGAGGCGATAATAGCTTCCTGCCCCGGCCGAAACGCCCCGTGCCCCCAGTGTTGGCGCAGCAAATCGAGCGGGGCAGGAGCAGGCATGGGCGAAGACGGGGCGAACACAACGGGGCCGTTGCCCCGCCCAAAAGTAGGGCCGGGGGCGGGTTGCCGGGGGCAGCTCCGCCCCGCCAACTCCCAAACCCGGCCCCATAGCCCCAAACCCGGCTCCGGCCTGCCCGAAATCAAGAAACTTCTTCCGTTGCAGAAGCCCGCGAAGTTTGTTACCTTTGCCACGCCCCAAATTCACCCATTTTCTTTTTTTTCTCTTCAGCCCTCTTTTATGGCGCTCTCTACTCACTCGCGGACCGTGGCCGCTGCCGGCTTGCTGGCGTTGCTGGCGTTGGCCAGCTGCAAAAAAGACAACGACGATGCCGTGGCCCCCACCGCGCCGCCGGTGGCTCCGGCGGCCATCACGCCGCTGTTTTTTCCACGCGCGGTCATCAACAGCGACACCACCTTCGCCAGAGGTACGCTGGTAAGTCTGCGGAAGGATGTTTTCTATCTGCAAGCCAACTCCGAATACCTGCAATCGGTGCGGACCGAGGAAGTGCGGGCTAATTTCTACGATACCGCCCTTACGCCCTTCGTCGATGCCGGCGCGGTTTCGGTCAATGGTTTTGACCTCCCCAAGGGCAGCGACGGCGGGTATAGCTACGCGGCAGGCTCTGGCCTGACGGCCTCGCCCCTGGCCGGGACCAGCATCACGCGCTGGCGCATCGGCGGCGCGGGCGGCTTTCCGGCCTTCGACTACGTCCAAAACACGCCTTTCCCGAGCTACAACGGCACCCCCTTTCAGCGCGAGAGCCGGCCCGTGGGCGCGGCCGCCGGTGCCACCACCCGCCAGGTGGTGCTCACCAACAAACCTACCGATACGGCCGACAACCTGATTGACACCCGCGAGGAGTTGGTACTGCCGCTGGGCTCCAACGTGAGCGCCGCCGATTCCATGCACGTGTACATCAACAGCGGCAGCGGCCCGCGCACCTTCGTGCGCACCACGTTGCTCCCCTCCGCGCCATTGCCGAATACCACTACCGACGTGGCGGCACCCACGCAGCTCGCCATCCCGGCGGACAAGCTTGCCGGGCTGGCCCCGAGTACCGACGGTACGGCCTTTCTGCAAATCGTCACGTTTCGCACCGTGGCAATTAAGCAGAGCAACCAAGGCCCCCGCGGCCGCCTCGGCTTCGCTTTCGTCAAGGCTGGCGTGCGCATGATGCCCCTGAAAATCAAGAACCAGTAACCACCGTTGCGGCCGGAGACGGCCCCGCTATCGTCCGGCCATAGGCCGCGATGGAAAAAACCAGCTAAAACCCCCGCTCGGACGTTCCGGCGGGGGTTTTTTTGTGGCGGCACGGACGGGCCGTTTTTTGGGCTACCCCGCCCGGCCTCCTGTTTGATGGTGTACCAAGCCACCCGCACCCATCGAAGCTGTTTAGAGCGGTTCCCAGGTCACTGTACATGATATCCACAATGGGCAAACCAATTTCCAGCGTCTTTTTTGCTTATCCATTCAAGGGCTTCT
>JANYFQ010000428.1 GCA_025362615.1 Hymenobacter sp.
ACAGCCGGGGGTTGGCGACCAGCGGGCGCCTACCCCCGGCTACGACGGCTGCGTGGCCCGAACCCCAACGGGGTTCCACTGCCGCCGCCCAATCATCGCCCAACGGCGGTGGAACCCCGTTGGGGTTCGGCCGGGGTGGGCCGGTTATCCGGGGGTAGGCTCCCGTTGGTCGCCAACCCCCGGCTTTGTTGTGTAACCCCTTCGGGGTAAATCCAACACCGAACACCGAACACCGAACACCCAACACCCAACACCGAAAACGCCAACCCCTATCCCCCTTTCGTGTCATGGCGCTGCGTTGGTTGGGCCGCTACTTTTGCCCCATGCAAAACCGGCTTCCCCTCGCCATCATCGAAGACCAGCGCCCCATCCGCGAAATGCTGCACGAATACCTGGGTGCCCAGCCCGAATTCGAGTGCGTGCTGGTGGCCGACTCGATGGAGGACTTCTTTCGGCAACTGTCGGCGCTGGGCACCCCGCCGGCCCTGGTGCTCTCCGACATCGGCCTGCCCGGCCGCTCCGGCATCGAGGGCCTGCCGCTCATCCACGCCCAACTGCCGGAGGCGCAGGTGCTCATGCTAAGCGTTTATACCGACGCGCCCCGCGTATTCGAGGCCATTTGCGCGGGGGCGGTGGGCTATTTGGTGAAGAACACGCCCCTGCCCTTGCTCAAGCAGCACTTGCTGGACGTGGCGGCCGGCGGCTCGCCGATGAGCCCCCCGGTGGCGCGGCACGTGTTGCAGGCGTTTCGGCGGCAGCCGCCGGTGGCGGTGGCGGCCTCGGCCAACGCCCGCCTCACCCCGCGCGAGCAGGAGATGGTGACGGCCGTGGAGGAGGGCCTGAGCTACAAGCTCATCGCCGACCGCTTCGGCATCAGCATCGAGACGGTGAAAAACCACCTGCGGGCCGTGTACCGCAAGCTGCACATCAACTCGCGCAGCGAGCTGATGGCGCTTTCGCTGCGGCAGCGCGGGTAGGGGCGGGGCGAGAAGGGGGCGGGCGGGCGGGGTTGAGCCGCCCGCCCGCTAATCGTGCGGGTGGTTCTGGGGCGTGTTCCAGGGGGTGTCGTTCAACGATTAGCGGGCGGGCGGCTGAAAAAGCCGCCCGCCCGCGCCGGTTTTGGTATGACACGTTCGTGTCATTGCGCGGCGTTGGGCGGGGGCCGTACTTTGCACCCGTCGTCGCGTCGTGCGATGGCCGGGGAGCCGTGAACTCATCATGCAGGTATGCGACACCATTTTCACATAGTAGGCCGGGCCTTGGGGCGCCGGCAAATCGGGCGCTACGGGCTGCTGGCCGTGCTGGCGCTGGGCGCTGGCCCGGCCCTGGCCGCAAAGGGGCTGCCCCCGACGGCAACGGCCCCCGACCACGTAACGGCTGCGCCAACCTTGTTCGGTGCCATGCCGAACGTGGCGGCAGTCGGCGCTACCATCTCGCTCGTTGGGACCGACCTGCAGGGTACGTTTGGTATTAACTTTGAGGACGCGATGGGCAACCCTGTGGCGATGGCAAACCCCGGCTACACGGTGAACCCGGGCGGCACCCAGATTACGGGCATCGTGGTGCCCAATACGGCTACCACCGGCAGGATAACGGTCCAAACCTTTGGCGGGATTAGCAACTCCGTTCCGTTTACGGTGCTCGTGCCCTTCACCCGGCCGCAGCTCACCGGCATCAGCCCGGCGGCAACCACGGCGGGCGGCTCCCTGACGCTGAACGGCACCAACCTGACGGGTACGACGCTCATCACCTTTGCCGGCAGCAGCAACAACACCGTCAGCTCGGGCTTTGCGGTGAATGCGGCCGGCACCCAGATTACGGGCATTGCGGTGCCCGGCGGGGCCGTTACGGGCGGCGTGTACGCCACCGCCAACGGCTACGGCGGCAACGACATTGCCTTGACCATCAGCAGCCCGACCACGCTGGGGGTGAGCAGCACCAGCCCCGCCGCCAACGCCCGGGCCGCCGCCACCACGGCCGTTGCCGTGACCTTCGGCCAGGCCGTGACCAGCGGCAGCGCGGCGGCCCTCAAGGTATTCAGCGCCCAGCGCGGGGGCCTGCGCACGGGGCACAGCGGCAGCACCACGGCCAGCGGCAGCACGGTGAGCCTGGCGCCCACCTACGCCTTCCGGGCCGGAGAAACGGTGCGGGCCACCAGCACGACGGCGGCCAGCACAGCAGGTGGCAGCAGCCCGGCGGCGGGGCGCGTGTTTCAGTTCACGGCGGCTACCACTGGCGGCACCTTCAACGCCAGAAGCCTGACCAGCGTTAATGTTCGCACCAACCCCAACGCGGTGGAGGCCGCCGATGTGGACAACGACGGCGACCTGGACTTGCTGGTGTGCAACAACGGTCCGTTTGGCTTGCCTGCTGTGGTGGAAGTGCGCCTAAGCAATGGCGGTAGTGGGTTTAGCAACGGCCCGGACGTGGCCGTGAGCAACCCGGCCAGCTCCGGCCCCACCGACATGGCCGTGGGCGACGTGGACGGCGACGGCGACGTGGACCTGCTCACGGCCAACGGCGGCAGCCAAACGGTGAGCGTGCGCCTCAACAACGGCAGCGGCGTGTTTGGCGGCGGCTCCGACCCCACCACGGGCAGCACCGTACTCTACGGCCTAACGCTGGGCGACGTGGACGGCGACGGCGACCTCGACGTGCTGACCGCAGGCAGCAACGGGGTAAATGTGCTGCGCAACAACGGCAGCGGCACCTTTGCCCTGGCCCAGACGCTGGCCCTGACCGTGCCCGGCGGGGGAGCGGCCATCGGCACCAAGCTGACCACCGGCGACGTGGACGGCGACGGCGACCTCGACGTGCTGGTGTGCAACGGCACCAACCCCGACAAAGTCGTGGACGTGTGCTTCAATAACGGCCGGGGCACCTTGCGGGTGGGGGCATCGGTGGCCATGAGCGACCAGCCGATAACGGTGACGACGGGCGATGTGGACGGCGACGGCGACCTCGACCTGCTGACCAGCAGCGGTTATGGCACCGTGAGCATTCGGCTCAACGACGGCAACGGAAACTTTGGCGGCGGCTCGACCCTGACGATGGCTTACAACACGGCTGCCGACCTGGCCCTGGGCGACATGGACAGCGACGGCGACCTGGATTTGGTGGTGCTGAACGACGTGAACGTGGGGAATGCCGTGTTTTATGAGTACGCAAACGACGGCAGCGGCGGCTTTACCGCCAACGGCAACGGGCACGCCGACGACTCGCCCCGCGCCCTGGCGCTGGCCGACCTCGACGGCGACGGCCGGCTGGACGTGACCGTGGCCAGCACCAACGGCCAGATGCGGGTGCTGTTTGGGGCCGCCCCGGCGGTGCTGACCAGCCTGAGCCCGAGCACTGCCGCCGTAGGCGGCACGATAACCATCAACGGCAGCGGCCTGACGAATGTTTCGGACATATTTTTCCGGGGCAACAGCGGTTCCGTGGGAGTCAGTTCGGGCTTTACGGTGAACGCCGCCGGCACCCAGATTACGGGCGTGGTGGTGCCCACCGGCGCCGTTACGGGCGATGTGCAGGTCCGGCTATACGGCAGCTTCAGCAACGTGCTTACTTTGACCATCACCGGGCCTGCGCTGCTGATAAGCAGCACCAGCCCCGCGGCCAATGCCCGGGCAGCGGCCACCAATGCCGTAGCCGTTACGTTTAACCAGGCCGTGACCAGCGGCAGCGCCGCAGCCCTCAAGGTATTCAGCGCCCAGCGCAAGGGCTTGCTTACGGGCAACAGCGGCAGCACCACGGCCAGCGGCAGCACGGTGAGCTTTTTGCCCACCTACGTCTTCAAGCCCGGCGAAACGGTGCAGGCCACCATCACGACGGCGGCCACGGCCGCAGCGGGCGGGGGCAACCTGGCGGCGGGGCGGGTGTTTCAGTTTACGGCGGCGACGACGAGCGGCACGGGCAATTTTAGCGGCACGACCGACGTGCCGACCGGGGCGTTTACCCACGGCGTGGCGGCGGCCGACGTGGACGGCGACGGCGACCTGGACCTGCTCACGGCCAATGGCCAGGCCAACACGGTGAGTGTGCGCCTCAACAACGGCAGCGGCGGCTTCGCGGGCACGACGGAGGTGCCGGTGGGCGGCGCCGGCGGCTCGCCCTACGACGTGGCCGCCGCCGACGTGGACGGCGACGGCGATTTGGACCTGCTCACGGCCAACTACGACGACAACACGGTGAGCGTGCGCTTCAACAACGGCTTTGGCACCTTCTCGGGCACCACCCAGGTGCCCGTGGGCAGTGGCTCGTACCGCAGCCCGTACCGCCTGGCGGTGGGCGACGTGGACGGCGACGGCGACGTGGACTTTTTGACGGCCGACTCGGGCGGCAACACCGTGAGCGTATTGCTCAACAATGGCAGCGGGGCCTTTTCCGGCAATACGCAGGTGACGCTG
>JANYFQ010000430.1 GCA_025362615.1 Hymenobacter sp.
GGGTGTTGGGTGTTGGGTGTTGGGTGTTCGGTGTTCGGTGTTCGGTGTTCGGTGTTGAACATTATCGGTTGAACGCCCAATACCTAAAACCCAACACCCAACACCCAACACCCAACACCCAACACCCAACACCCAACATCCAACACCTAAAACTTAAAAACCCAATACCCAACGCCCAAAAACCCGCCCCCGCCCGCCCGGCCCTAACTTGCGCGACTTATTTGCCCGCTCCCGCACTTATGCCGCTCCTGCCACCTGCCCGCCTCTTTCCGCTGCTGCTGCTGCTTGCCGCCCCCGCCCTGGCCCAACGCGCCGCCGATGGCCCGCCGGGGCAAGACCCCTTCGGGCGGCGCACCGTGCCAGCGGCCCCGGTAGCGGGCGGGCGCTACCAGTCGCACCTGTTCAACGGCAACACCCTTAGCATAAAAGCCACCGACGGCAGCATCCTGCAAGTGCAGGGCTGGGCGCGGGGCGTGACGAAAATCGACTACTTTGCCCCCGGTCGCCGGGCCGTGGCCGATTCGTCCATCAGCACAGTGCTCCGCAGCCCTGCGGCCCTGGCTGAAATCGGGCGCAACGCGGCCGATAGCAACGAACCCGGCCCCCGGTCGCGCACCCTACTCACGGCCCGCCACCTACGCGTGCCCCTGCCCAACGGCCTGACGGCCCTCATCACCCGCAACCCGCTGCGGGTGAGCCTGCTGCAAGGCACCGACACGCTGGTGGCCGAAGCCGCCGGTGCTTTCCTGCGCCGCGCCGCCGCGCCCACGCCGGCCACCGCGCCCGAACCCGGCGGCACGGCCATACGCCTGCGCCTGGCCCCCCACGAGCAGCTTTTTGGCACCGGCAGCCGCGCCTTGCCCCTGAATAGGCGCGGCTACCGCCTCGAACTCTATAACCAAGCCCACTACGCCTCCCAAAACGGCGAACCTAACCTCAACATCACCCTGCCCGTGGTGCTGAGCAGCCGGGGGTATTTGCTGTTTTTTGACCACCACGCGGCCGGGTATCTGGACCTGGGCAAGACGGATGCAGACGTACTCGAATACGGCAACGAAGGGCTGAACTCGCTCAGTTATTTTGTGGTGACGGGCCGCAACCAGGCCGAAATCCTCGACCGCTACACGGCCCTCACGGGGCGGCAGCCGCTGCCGCCGCGCTGGGCGCTGGGCCTCATCCAGAGCCGGTTTGGGTACAAATCCGAAGCCGAGATGGAAGCCGTAGCCACCCGGATGCGCCGCGAAAACTTCCCGCTCGACGCGCTGGTGCTCGATTTGTTCTGGTTTGGGGGCACCAAAAAGCAGGGCGATTTTGCCTGGGATGCGCCCCACTTCCCCAACCCGGCCGGCATGATGGCGCGGCTCAACGCGCAGGGGGTGAAGACGGTACTTATTTCGGAGCCATACGTCATGCGCACTTCCCGCAACGACAGCACCGTGCGGACCCTGGGCCTGGTGGGCACCACGCCCGCCGGCCGGCCCTACACCGTGGGCTCGTTCTGGGCCGGGCCAGCCAGTATTTTGGACGTGTGGAAGCCCGCCACCCGCCGCTGGCTCTGGAACAAGTACGCCGCCCTGCACAGCCAGGGCGCGGCCGGCTGGTGGAGCGACCTCGGCGAACCCGAAAACCACCCCGCTGATATGCGGCACCTGGCCGGCCCCACCCGCGCCATCCACAACGCTTACGGGCAGGTGTGGGCCGATATTTTCAGCGAAAACTACCGGCGCGAATTTCCCGACGAGCGCCTCTTCAACCTCGCCCGCTCGGGCTGGGCGGGCTTGCAACGCAATTCGGTTTTTCCGTGGTCGGGCGACATCCACCGCTCGTGGAGCGGCTTGCAGGCGCAGGTGCCCGGCATGGTGGGTATGGGGCAGGCCGGCGTGGGCTATATGCACTCCGACGCGGGCGGCTTCTGCGTTGGCCCCCAGGACAACGAGCTGTATACCCGCTGGTTGCAGATGGCCAGCCTCGGCCCCATCCTCCGCCCCCACGGCGAAGGCGTACCGCCCGAACCCTACTTCTACCCCGAACCCTACAAGAGCGCCGTCCGCAACGCCACCCATTTGCGCTACGAGCTGCTGCCCTACCTCTACACCCTGGCCTGGCAAAACACCACCACGGGGGCACCGCTGGTGCGAGCTTCTAATTACGAATTAGAAATTATGAATTATGAATCGGCTGGGGGGCGAAAGGGTGTGGCGAGTGAAGGCCGCAGCGGCGGCGGCGGCGGCGGTACCGACATCGGCCCCAGCGACAACCCATCAACCCCTCCCCCGTTCATAATTCATAATTCAAAATTCATAATTAACAACACCCAATACCTCCTCGGTCCCAACCTGCTGGTGGCCCCGGTGCTGCAACCGGGCCAGCGGCGGCGCAACGTGGTGCTGCCGCCCGGCTCCTGGATAAGCTACCGCCACAACCACACCTACCCCGGCGGGCGCACCGTGGGCGTGGTGGCCCCGCTGGCCGAAACCCCGCTGCTGGTGCGGGCCGGGGCCTTCGTGCCCACCACCGCCTACCGCCCCAGCACCGCCCGCTACCGCCCCGACACCCTGCTGCTGCGCTACTACCCCGACCCGCGCCAGCCCGATTCGGAGTTCACGCTGTACGACGACGACGGCCACTCGGCCCAGGCCCTGGCCCGGCACCAGTACGAGCTGCTCAACCTGCGCGGCTTCTACTCGCCGCGCCAAACCGACGTGCTCCTGAGCAGCGCCGGCGAGTACCCCGGCCAGCCGGTGTTTCGGCTGCTGCGGCTGCTGGTGCAGCGCGTGGCCGCCCCGCCCACCGCCGTGCTCCTCGACGACCAGGTGGCCCCGCCCGAAGCCTACACCTACCGCCCCGCCACCCACGAGCTGGAAGTTCACTTCCTGATGAACGCCGGCGTGGCCGTCAGCCTGCAAGGGCTGAAACTCCTCACCGCGCCCCTCCCCGACCTCGACCCCGACGCGCTAACCCTCGAAGCAGCCGACAATTACGGCCGCCTCGGCCCCGGCCGACCCACCACGCTGCCCTACACCCGCTACGCCCCCGGCGGCCCCGCCGAGCTGCTGCTGCGCGACGCGCGGGGCCGCATCCGCGCCCGCCTGCCGCTGGCCGCCGCCGTAGGGGCGCACACCCTGCGCCTCGCCGCCACCGACGCCGCCGGCCGCCCCCTGCCCCCCGGCATCTACTGGGCCGAAACCGCCGGCCAGCACCAGCGCCTGGTGGTGGAGTAAAACGTGTACCGCGAAGCTCCTGCTTCGCCTCGTGCAGGCTGCCCTGACTGCCCTGACTGCCACTGAATCATGGCCCCCATTTTTTGTCAAGCATCTCGAAGTAAGCAGTTTGGTAAGTTCTGGTTCCTTTAAAATGCGCTGCCGAATGCGAAACGGGGCAAACCGGCT
>JANYFQ010000012.1 GCA_025362615.1 Hymenobacter sp.
CTCGACCAAAGCCTGACGACGCTTGGGGCGCTGCAAATTCCGGCCAGTGCCGCTGCCCGGCAGCGCCTCGAATTGCTGGAAAACGAAGTGGAAGCCGCCGCTGCCGCTGGCCCCGCCGCGCTGCGGGCGCTGCCGCCCGAAACCCTGTTTTGGTGGCTGGGCAAGATGTTTTATGGCATCTTCATCACCGAGCTTTTTACGGAGCAGGCCCCGCTCATCAAGCCCCGCTACCCGCTGGCCGAAAACGCGGCGCTGCTCCGTAAATTTCAGGCGTTTTTCCGGCTGCTGCAAGGGCTGCGGGCACCCAGCGAATACGCTGATTTTGTGCCCGCAACGGTGTTTGTGCTGGAAGCCGATGCCCGCTTTGAGGCCCCGGCTTTCGAGTACGACGACGACCTTAACACCCTCGTTTTCAGCATAAAAATCGACAACGCAGTGCTGGTGGCCTGCCTCGTGGACATCGGCCTTATCGGCCAGGCCATGCGCCGGGTGTATGCCGATGCCCAGCGCCCGCTGCACCCGGCGCAAATTGCCGAGTTCAAAGCCCGTACCTACTACGCGGCGCACCTGCTGCACGTCGTGCCCGACGTGTACCCCCGCGCCCCGCGCCCCGGCGACAAAAAACTGGTGTTCGACGCGCTGATTGACGACGTGACCGGCGCAATCTTCAACCCCTGGGAAGTGCCCGCCTACGCCCAAACCCTGGCCGAAATGTGGCAGCGCTGGGGCCTGCTGCCCGCCCGGATTATGACCGACCCCGAGCAGCCCCTGAGCCTGCTTTACAACGAAACCGAAGCGCCCCGCCCGGCGGCAGCCGTGGCGGCACTGCTCGAGGCACTGGGGTAAGCTTCGTGCGTTTCGTTTCGCCACGCGTAGCTTGGGCAAGCGTTTCAGCGCCGTGAATCTACGCTGGATGCCGATTGCTGACTGTCAATTAAATTTGTGTACCCGAATGTAAGTTAGGCCGTGGCTGCCTGCCGATTTACATTTGCACCGAAATCGTCTTTTCCTGCCCCTACCTCCCCCTATATGGATACTTACTCGTACATTGCCAACGCCGACGCGGCGGCCATCGAAACCCTGTACCGGGCTTACCAACAAGACCCCGCGTCGGTAGATTTCGGCTGGCAGAAGTTTTTTGAGGGGTTCGATTTCTCGCAGCAATTCCCCGAAGGCATGGACGTGCTGCCGGGTGCCGCCGCCGCCAGACCGGCCAGTAGCGGTGCCACCAACGGCGCAGCAAAGCCCGCCGCGATGGCCGCCGCCGCCCCGCAAGCCGACGATTTTGGGGTGCTGAACACCGCTGCCAGCACCAACAACGCCAACCTTGCCCCCTACGCCGCCGACAGGAGCCCCGACAAGGAAACGGCCGTCCGCAACCTCATCCACGCTTACCGAAGCCGGGGCCACCTGCGGGCCAAAACCAACCCCGTGCGCGAGCGCAAAGACCGCCAGGCCCGCCTCGACCTTGCCGACTTTGGCCTCAGCGACAGCGACTTGAATACGCCTTTCCGGCAGGGCGAGGAGCTGGGCCTGGGCCAGCAGGCGCTGTTGAAGGACATCGTGGCGGCGCTCGAAAAAATCTACACCGCCGCCATCGGCTTCGAATATAAGTACATCCGTGACCCGCAAATACTGGACTGGTTTCAGCAGAAAGTGGAGCGCGACTCGCTGGCTTTCAACCCCGGCGGCGACTATAAAAAGCGCATCCTCAAAAAGCTCAACGAGGCCGTGGTGTTCGAGAACTTCCTGCATACCAAGTTCTTGGGGCAGAAGCGGTTTTCGCTCGAAGGCGGTGAAACGACCATCCCGGCGCTTGATGCTATCATCGGCAAGGGGGCCGAGTTGGGGGTGCAGGAAGTCGTGATTGGCATGGCCCACCGGGGCCGGCTCAATGTGCTGGCCAACATCATGGGCAAAACCTACGAGCAGATTTTCAGCGAGTTTGAGGGCACGGCCGTGCCCGACCTGACCTTTGGCGACGGCGACGTGAAGTACCACATGGGCTACTCGTCGGAAGTAGAGGCCAGCGGCGGCCAGAAAGTGAACCTCAAACTCGCCCCCAACCCTTCGCACTTGGAGGCGGTAAACCCCGTGGTTCAAGGGTTTGTGCGGGCCAAAATCGAACACCAGTACGGCGACGATTACCACAAAATTCTGCCCATCCTCATTCACGGCGATGCCGCGCTCGCCGGGCAGGGCATTGGCTACGAGCTGACCCAAATGTCGCTGCTGGAAGGTTACAAAACCGGTGGCACCGTGCATTTTATCATCAACAACCAAGTTGGCTTTACCACCGATTTCGAGGACGCTCGCTCGTCGGTGTACTGCACCGACTTGGCCAAGGTGATTGACGCGCCCGTCATCCACGTAAACGGCGACGACCCCGAGGCCGTGGTGTTTGCCGTGCAGCTCGCCACCGAGTACCGCCAGCAGTTTCATGCCGACGTGTTCGTGGACATGGTGTGCTACCGCCGCCACGGCCACAACGAGTCCGACGAGCCCAAGTTCACGCAGCCCACGCTTTACAACCTCATCAGCAAGCACCAGAATCCGCGCGAGGTGTACAACGCCATGCTGGTGCAACGCGGCGACGTGGACGCGCAACTCGCTGACCAGATGGACCGCGAGTTCCGCCAAACCCTGCAAGAGCGCCTCGACTTGGTGAAGCAAAAGCCGCTGCCTTACAGCTACCAAACCCTCGAAAACGAGTGGCGCAGCCTGCGCCGCTCCAAAAACGAGGACTTCGAGCAGTCGCCCGAAACCGGCATCAGTGCCGGGGCCGTCGAAAAAGTGGCCAAAGCCCTCACCACCATTCCCGAAGGCTTCCGGCCCCTCAAGCAGATTGACAATTTGCTGAAGGAGCGCCGCAGAATGTTTTTCGAGACCCGCACCCTGAATTGGGCGGCGGCCGAGTTGCTGGCCTACGGCTCGCTGCTGCTCGAAAACCGCATCGTGCGCGTGAGCGGGCAGGACTGCCAGCGCGGCACCTTTTCGCACCGCCACGCCGTGCTGCACGATGCCGAAACCAGCGCCCCGTACAACTCGCTCAACTACCTCGAAGGGGAGCACGAAAGCCTCCGCATCTACAACTCGCTGCTGAGCGAGTACGCCGTGTTGGGGTTTGAATTTGGTTATGCGATGGCCAACCCCACGGCCCTCGTGGTGTGGGAAGCCCAGTTTGGCGACTTCGCCAACGGGGCGCAAACCATGATAGACCAGTTCATTACGAGCACCGAAAGCAAGTGGCAGCGCATGAACGGCGTGACGCTGCTGCTGCCCCACGGCTACGAGGGCCAGGGCCCCGAACACTCCAATGCCCGCCCCGAACGCTTCTTGCAACTGGCCGCCGAAAACAACATCGTCGTGGCCAACATCACCCAGCCGGCCAACTTCTTCCACCTGCTGCGCCGCCAGATGGTGTGGCCCTTCCGCAAGCCGCTGGTCGTGATGTCGCCCAAGTCGATGCTGCGCCACCCGCTGTGCGTGTCGCCGGTGGAGGAGTTCACCGGCGGGCATTTCCGCGAGGTGCTGGGCGACGATTTCGCCGAAGCCAAAAAAGTGAAGCGCGTGCTGCTGTGCTCGGGTAAGGTGTACTACGACCTGCTGGAGGAGCAGCGCAATGCCGACCGTAAGGACGTAGCCCTCGTGCGCCTGGAGCAGCTGCACCCCTTCCCCAAAAAGCAACTCGATGCCGTACTTGGCCAGCTCGGCATCGA
>JANYFQ010000031.1 GCA_025362615.1 Hymenobacter sp.
GCCCAAGAACGTCACCGTTCAACGCGAGACCCCTCCGGTGGCAGCACAGCTTGGTGGTATAGTCGTTCACCGCGAGACCAAACACAGCTTGGTGGTACATTCGTTTTATCATTCCTACCACCTTTATGTCCGCCACCCCGCCCCGCGCCAGGTTTCGCATCTACTCCTCCTCGGCCGGCTCGGGCAAAACGTACCAGCTTACCAAAGCATACCTGACCCTGGCCCTGGGCAGCGACGACCCGGCGTATTTCAAACGCATTCTGGCCATTACCTTCACCAACGACGCGGCTGGCGAGATGAAGGCCCGTATCATGGAAGCGTTGCGGCGCTTCGCGCAGGCCGCGCCCGACGATGCGCCCGACACGCTGCTGACAGAGGTGGCCGCTGCCGTGGGCGTGGGGCCGGCGGCCATCCGGCGGCGGGCGGCGGCCACGTTCCGGCTCGTGCTCTACCACTACGCCGACTTTGCCGTGAGCACGATTGACTCGTTCGTGCAGCGCATTGCCACGGCGTTTGCCCGCGAGCTGGGGCTGCCGGCGGCCTTCGAGGTGGAGCTGGACACCGACACGCTGCTCGAAACGGCCGTGGCCACGCTGCTCGACCAGATTAACCGCGACCCAGCCAGCCGTTTGCTCTCGCAAACCGTGGCCGACTACGCCCTCAACCAAGCCGACGAGGGCAAGTCGTGGAGCCAGTTGCCGGAAGAACTGCTGAACTTCGGCAAGAACCTGTTTAGCGAGAACGTCCACGAAGCCGTGGCGCAGTTGGGCCAGCTTTCGCTGGAAGATTTTCGGGGCTTCGATGCCACCATCCGCGCCAAGCGCAAGGAGATGGAGGCGGCTTTTGAGCAAACTCGCGAGGTGGCCGCCGCGTACCTGGCCGCTGCCGGGGCCACGGCCGACGACTTTTTTCAGGGCAAGAGCGGCATATTTGGCTACGTGCAGAAGGGCACCGCCCTGCTCGACCCCGAGGCCGGCCCCAACAGCTACGTAACCAAAACCTTGACCGAGGACAAATGGTACAGCGGCAAAATAAAAACCGCCGCCGACAAGGCCCGCGTGGACGGCCTGATGGAGCCGCTGCGGACACTGGCCGCTCAAATCGAGCGCCTGCGCGACCAACTCGTGGGGCCGTACACGCTGCTGGCGGCCATGCAGCCGCGCCTGTTTCACGCCTCGCTGCTGAGCGAGCTGAACAAGGTGGTCGAGCGCATCAGCCGCGACCGCAACTTGGTGCTGATTTCGGAGTTCAACCGCCGCATTGCCGAGGTGGTGCTGCACGAGCCGGTGCCGTTTTTGTACGAGCGCCTGGGCGACAAGTACGAGCATTTGCTGATTGACGAGTTTCAGGATACCAGCGAGTTGCAGTGGAACAACCTGCTGCCGCTGGTCGAGAACACGCTCGTGAACGGCCACGACAGCCTGGCCGTGGGCGATGCCAAGCAGGCCATTTACCGCTGGCGCGGCGGCGAGATGGAGCAGATTTTGCGCCTCCACCAAGGCCAGACCGACAAGCTCGTGGCCCGCGCCCGCACCCCCGAAATGCAGGGCATTCTGGCCCCGCGCTACACGGCCGTGCGGCCGTACTTGCAGCCCGAAAACCTCAACCAGAACTTCCGCTCGGCCCGCGCCATCGTCGAGTTCAACAACCAGTTGTTTGCCCACATCAGCCAGCGCCACGCGGGCATGGGGCTGGTGGCCAGCATTTACGACGCGCACTTCGGCCAGCAAACGCCCGGCGAGCCGGCGGCGGGGCACGTCGAAATCATCTTCACCCAGCCCGACGCGCCGGCCCGGCCCTACCAGCCCGCCACCGGCACCTACGCCCCTGCGCCGCTGCCCGGCTACCTGCCCGGCGCCACGCTCGGCTACGACGAAAGCACCTGCTACCTGGCCCTGGCCCTGGTGGAGCAAGCCCTGACCGACGGCTTCGCCCTGGCCGACATTGCCGTGCTCTGCCGCACCCGCAAGGCCAGCAAGTTGCTGGCTAAGTTTTTGAAAGAGCGCGGGTTTCCCATCATTTCGGCCGACTCGCTGGCCCTGGATTTTGCCGAGGTCGTGAACCTGCTGGTGGCCGTGTTTCGGGTGCTGCACCAGCCCGCCGATGCCCTGGCGCGGGCCGAGGCGCTGTTTTTGTTCGACAAAGTGGTGCGCGGCGCGGTGGCTACCCCGGCCCGCGCCCGCCGCCTGGCCGAAGTAGCGAATCTGAAGGACGGCCGCTCGTTTTTTGACGAACTCCGCGCCCACGGCTACGACGTGCGGGAGGCCGATACCGGCAACCTGGGCCTCTACGAGCTGTCGGAGCAGCTCATCGGCCTCTTCGGACTGCTGGGCCGCAACGGCGAGAGCGACTACTTGTTCCGGTTTCTGGATTACGTGCTCGACTACAGCCTGCGGCAGGGCAACAACCTGGGGCAGTTTCTGGCCGAATGGGGGCAGCGCAAGGGCCGCCTCAGCATCAACGCCCCCGGCGGCCGGCCGGCCATCACCATCACCACCGTGCATAAAGCCAAAGGGTTGGCTTACGGCATCGTCATCGTGCCCTTCGCCGACTGGACCCTCGAACCCTACCGGGGCACCCTGCTCTGGGGCCGCCTGCCCGCCGCCGACCGGCCCCTGCCCGCCCTGCCCGTGGCGGTGGTGCCGCTCAACAAAAAGCTCCAGAAAACCGACCTCGCCGACCAGTACGACGAGGAGCAGGAAAAGACTTTCCTCGAAGGACTGAACACGCTCTACGTGGCCCTCACCCGCCCGCGCCACCGCCTCTACCTCCTCAGCAAGCGCCCCGACGAGCGCAAAACTACCAAAACCGACCCGCTGGCCCCCGCCGCCGCCCCGGCCGC
>JANYFQ010000045.1 GCA_025362615.1 Hymenobacter sp.
CGACCTTTCCCCTCCCATCCCACCCGCGCTTGTATGATTGATACCCTGCCCATTCGCATTCAGGCCACCGCCGCTTCCCGCCTCACCGAGCTGGACCCCGCGCACATCGAGTTCGGCAAGATGTTTTCCGACCATATGCTTGTCGTCGATTACCACGACGGAGCCTGGCAGGAACCCCACATCCTGCCCTACGGCGACATGGCCGTCAGCCCCGCCAACTCGGCCCTGCACTACGGGCAAGCCATTTTTGAGGGCCTCAAAGCCTATCATCAAGCCGATGGCAGCGTGGCCATCTTCCGGCCCCTCGACAACCTGCACCGCCTCAACGCCTCGGCGGCGCGGATGTGTATGCCCGCGCTGCCCGAAGAAATTTTTATGCAGGGCCTGCGCGAGCTGATTAAGCTCGACGCGGCCTGGGTGCCCGATGCTGCGGGCGCGGCGCTTTACATTCGCCCCTTTATGTTTGCCACCGATGGCTTCATCGGCGTACGTCCTTCGGACAGCTACCGCTTCATCATCTTCACTTGCCCCGTGGGCGTGTACTATACCAAGCCGCTGCGGGTGCGTTTCGAGCAGCATTTCGTGCGCTCGGCCGAAGGCGGCACCGGCTACGCCAAAGCCGCCGGCAACTACGGCGGGGCCATGTACCCCAGCAAGTTGGCCCAGGAAGAAGGCTACCACCAATTGCTCTGGACCGACGCCAGCGCCCACGAGTACATTGAAGAATCGGGCACCATGAACGTCATGTTTGTGCTCGACGGCTGCCTCATCACCCCCGCCCTCAGCTCCAGCATCCTCGACGGCATTACCCGCCGCAGCGTTTTGCAACTGGCCCACGACATGGGGATGCCCGTGGAGGAGCGCCGCGTCAGCAGCCACGAAATCGTGGCCGCCCTGCAAGCTGGCACATTGGAGGAAGCCTTTGGGGTAGGCACTGCCGCCACCATCGCCACCATCGCCACCGTCGGCCACGATGGCCGCGATTATGACCTGCCCACCCCGGCGGCCGATGCTTTCTCGCGCCGCGTCAGCCAAGCCCTCGAAGCCATCCGCACCGGCAGTAGCCCCGACGCACACGGCTGGATGGTAGCCGTGTAACGCGGGTTTTCAACCCGCACGTGTGGCTCCAGCACAACTTAAAACCTTGCACTTGCCTCAACGCACGGGTTGAAAACCCGTGCTACCAAAAGCCGTTCGGCCCCCGAACGGCTTTTTTTATACCGACCTTTACCCACGAGCGTCCCAGCGGCTGCCCCAAAAATCATCCGCTCATTCGCTCACTCACTCATTCACTCATTGAACACGAAATGACCCAAGACCTTGTGAAGGACTTGAAGGGCCGCGCCGAGGCCCTGAGGAGGTATCTTTGACTACGATGCCCGCAAAGACCAAATAACCGCCGCCACCGCCGCCACCCTGGCCTCCGACTTCTGGGACGACTCCAAAGCCGCCGAACTGAAACTAAAAGAAATTCAGTCAATTAAAATCTGGACCGACGACTACGAAGCCACCCAGCAAGCCGTAGCCGACGTGGAGGTGCTCTACGATTTCTTCCGCGAGGGCGAAGCCACCGAGGCCGAAATGCAGGCCGAGTACGCCGCCGCCCAAACCAGGCTCGAGGCGCTGGAATTCAAACGAATGCTCTCCGACGAGGAAGACCAACTCTCCGCCATCATCGACCTCAACCCCGGCGCGGGCGGCACCGAAAGCCAGGACTGGGCCGAAATGCTGCTCCGTATGTACCTCATGTGGGCCGAAAAACACGGCTTCAAGGTGCGCGAAATCAGCTACCAACCCGGCGAGGGCGCGGGCATCAAATCGGCCAGCATCGAGATTGACGGGCCCTTTGCCTACGGCTACCTCAAAAGCGAAATCGGTGTCCACCGCCTCGTGCGGATGTCGCCCTTCGACAGCAGCGGCCGGCGGCACACATCCTTCGCCTCCGTCTTCGCCTACCCCGTGATTGACGACACCATCGTCATCGACATCAACCCCGCCGATATTTCCTGGGACACCTTCCGGGCCGGCGGCGCGGGCGGGCAAAACGTGAACAAGGTTGAAACCGCCGTCCGCCTCACCCACGCGCCCAGCGGCATCATCATTGCCGTGCAAATCGAGCGCAGCCAACTTATGAACAAGGAGCACGCCCTGCGGATGCTCCGCTCGCGCCTCTACCAAATCGAGATGGACAAACGCCACGCCGAGCGCGACAAAATCGAAGCCACCAAAAAGCGCATCGACTTCGGCTCCCAAATCCGCAATTACGTGCTGCACCCTTACAAGCTCATCAAAGACCTCCGCACCGGCATCGAGCGCACCGACGTGCAAAACGTGCTGGACGGGGACTTAGATGAGTTTATTAAAGGGTTTTTGATGGCGCAATGACGTGAGTAAGCGCGTCCGCTTCACTCCATTGTTCGAAAACTAAAAAGGGCTGCCCATTATTGGGCAGCCCTTTTTGGTCATCTCACTAACGGTTGGTTAGTCTAAAACATCCCAGAAAATCTTCGTGTACTGGTCAACACTAGCCGGAACATTTCGTGAGTTGGTGCTGGTTTCGCTCAACGGATAGAGCAAACGCGTAGCGAACCTTGTAGCCTGTGACGAGAGCGGAATTCTCGGCTGACCAGTGCGGCGGTAATCATCCCAGGCTTCTGTACTTGCTACCGAATTCATAGCCAAGTACTTCTGGTAGATGATGATTGCCTGCTTACCAAGGGCACCGTTAACAGCAACATCAAAATTCACTAGTGGATTGGCAGCATTGCTCCCACCAGTTGCGGTAGTGGCAGCAAACGCGTTGTATTCCGTTACACCAGCCAAGGTTGAAGTCGTCAGGTTAGCCGGAATCTCAGCTGGCTCTTCCGAAGCTGTACGGTAAAAATACATGAACGAAGCCAGAACACCACCATTGAAGTCGATTTTCGCGGCAGCGTCACCACCGGTGAAAAGGCCGCGGGTTTCAGCTTCCGCTTTGTTGAAAAGATGTTCGGAAAGCAGCATGAGCGGCACGGGCTGGTTAAAACCTTTGAAAATACCGCCCGGCGTGGCATCACTAGGTGACGATGTCTCTGCCCCAAGGAAGCGCGATGCCTGACGCGTAGTCACCGTGGCAGCTCCGGTAGCAGGAGGCGAGGCTTCACCTAACACCCCACCAACGTAACCTACTACCGGCGTACCGCCAGCAACAGCCACCGTTGAACCCTTCGTATACAACTGCGACAGACGCGGGTCGTCGTTTGCTTGATACTGGTTGATAATATACTGGGTCGGAACCTGGTAATTTCGCTCCGTAGCAGAGTTGCCAGCCTGCGTGTAGGCATAACGGTTGTAGAACGGGTTTTGCTGATTCAGGTTCTGGGCGTAACCTGGTTGCGACACCACGTCTGCGGTGATGAAGCCGTCAGCAGCCATCTGCAGGGCTTGCATTTGCGTCCGAATTTCCGCATCAAGGGTTCCGTTGCCCGTTTGCGATTCACGCAATAGGATGCGCAACTTCAAGCTGTTGGCAAATTGCTTCCACTTGGTCATGTCGCCGTTGAACACAATATCTTCGGCACCTACTGCACGTCCGGTTGCCGGAACGGCTGTGATATCTGCAACAGCACCCGTTAGTTGCACCAACAGGTCTTTGTAAATATCCGAAGCCTTGTCGTAGCCCGGTGTCACGTTGGCAGCACCTAGCAGAGCTTGGGTGTACGGAATGTCGCCGTATTGGTCCACCAGCAACAAATAGTCGTATGCCTTCATAATACGCGCAATCGCGGCGTGGTTGGGAAAGGCAGCAGCCCCACGAATTTGGATGATGTTGTAATCATTCAAGTTGTCGTAGGTAAGGTTAAACAGGTTCGCGTAGAACGATGTCGTGTAATTGAACGTCTGCTCCTCGGTGTAGCCATTTATCGTATTGGTTTTGGTCCAGTAGCCGACGGCCCAACTCGAATAGCTGTTGAAGTTCTGTACATTCGCCACGCCATCGATTGTGCCCAGGCCGCCCGCGTAAAGAGAAGCTGTCGTGTTCAGGGCTTGGGCCAGCACCACATCCGGCGTTACCGATTCGGGGGTGAAAGCATTCGGATTTTGGTTAATGTCGAGAAACTTCTCGCACCCGGTGGCAGTGCTTAACAGCGCCGCCGCAAATAAGATTTTGGGGAGGATTTTCATATAAAATGAACTGTTTAAAAGGTTACGTTCAATGTTGCCCCATAAAACTTGGTCGGCGGCGTGTTCAAGTTAGAATTGATACCGACTGCGGTACCGTTCGCAAAGCTGAACTCCGGGTCGGTGTAGATATTCTCCTTGGGCACCCACGTATACAAGTTCCGGCCGAAGAGATTGATGGAGGCACCTTTCACAAAACCCAGATTAGTCGTCACGGCAGTGGGCAATGTGTAGCCTAACGACAACTCGCGAATCTTGAAAAATTTGCCGGAAGTGACATAGTTTTCGGCCACCGAATAGTTGTAATTCGAGTTGGCCCAAAACTCATAGCCACCGGGTGTCAGCCCTGAAGTATTGGCCACATAGGTAACCTTGCCAGCAGCATCTGTCTGCGGAATGGCCGAGTTAGGAAACACGAAATTCTGCCGGTCATATGTGACGCTACGAGCGCCATTGCCAGTAAAGTCAAGGTCCTCGCCGATTGAGTTATACACCACATAGCCCGTACGAAGTTCCGCTTGGCCCGCCAAAGTAATGCCTTTGTAGCTAAACGACGTGTTGAAGCCGTACTTGTACTTGGGCTGCGTGTTGCCTGAACCCAGTGTCGTCAGGTCAGCAGCCTTCGTCGGCTGGTAGTACTGCGTTGGGTCAGTCCGCGTACCGTCAGGATTCCTGGTCGGGTTGCGTACCGGAGTCATAATGACAAGGTTGCTACCATCAGTGGTGCGCTTGTAGTAAGAACCACGCAGCACCGGGAAGGGTTGGCCTGGAATGGCGTACAATTGGGCATTGCCGCCCGTAGTCAGCGCCAACTCTGTAAGCCCGTCAGGCAACGAAATGACCTTGTTGGCATTGTAGTTAAAGTTGCCGCCTATCGTCCAACTGAAGCCATTTTCCTGACGGATGGGAGTCAGGTTGAGGTCAAATTCAATTCCGGTGTTTTCCACCTCGCCCGCGTTGATGAGGTTTGTGGCCGAACCAGTAGCACGCGAAATATTTGTCCGAAGCGTCTGCATGGTACTATTCTGCTTATAGTATGTGACAGCCGTCGATACTCGACGTTTCAGGAAGCTCAACTCAACACCAGTTTCATACGAGACCGTAGTCTCAGGTCCCAAAGCAGGGTTCACCAAGCCATTGCCAGCCGTGTAAGAGGCGGTTGCTCCAAAAGGAAAGCCCGTACCCAGACCGAAAGTAGGTTGTAGGGCATAAGCACCAAATGAATTATAAACCCCCGTGATGCTGTTGTATGCCCCGGAAGTTGTTCCGCCTAGGTTAATCTGACTCACTTTAGTCACACCACCACGAACCTTTGCGTAGTCTAGGAACGAAAGTTCTTTCAACACGGGAAAGGCATTAGTCGCGATGAAGGATGCGTCAACGGCCGGGTAAAAGAAGCTACGGTTGTCCTTGTTCAGGTTCGAAACATTGTCGTAGCGGCCCGAACCATGCACATACACAAAGTCCTTGTAGCCAACCGTAGCATCGAGATAAAAGGCATACGAGCGCACTTGGGCACTGGCATCAGCCCCAATCAGGTTGCCTACCCGGTTTGACAAATTGTAGAGGCCAGGACCGTTGTTAGCGCCCGAAGCCGCTAAACCGGTGGATTCTACATTGCGGTAGTCGGAGCTAAACTGCTGTACGTTATTACCCAAAACAGCCTGCAACGAAATATCGCCGAATGTCTTGTCAAGGCTTAGGAAAGCATCCGAGTTGATACGATTCTGGTTGCTGGCAATATCACGTACAAAGCCGCCCGGCTGATAAGTCTTATACGTATTATCAACGATGAATCTGCTCAAAGTGAGCTTGTTCTGAAATTGCAGACTCGACTGGTCTATATTGGTAATGCCGATACGGTACTGCCCGCGGAGCCAGTCAGTAATTTTATACGTCAGGTCAACACTGCCGATAAGCGTATTACGCTTGTCGTTCGTGCGGTTGTTGTCGATGATGTAATAAGGATTGTGGTAAAAGTTATTGTAGTAGCCATCAGGTGAGGCGAACCGGTTGTTCTGCCAGTCCTTGTACGACGTGAGCGGCACCTGTACCCCCGTATTGAACCAATTCCAATAGGCCGTTTCGTCACGGGTCAGGTTCGACGTAGCGTCAACGCGTTGCAACGTGTATGAAATGTTGGTGCCAATTGTCAGGCGGTCGAACTCGTGTGAAGCATTAAGGCGGAATGTGTTACGGTCAAACTTATCCTTAGTTATGATGCCGTTGTTATGCACGTTTTGATACGAAACATAGAATTTCGTTTTTTCATTACCCCCAGAAAAAGTAGCTGAGTTTTGCATCTGATAACCCGTTTCGAAAAACTTGCGCTTCTCATCGGACCGAGCTATGTACGGCATCGACTGCACATCACCCGGTTGAGCGGACAACACATTGCCCAGCACACGTACGACACCGTCGAAACGCGGACCATATTGTTGATTTTCAAAGCTGTTGTATTGAAAATCTTCATTAACATCTGGTGTCAAGGGTCCGTTTATGAATGCTGGCCGAGTCTGGTTCCACGCAGCGGCACCCAGACCAAACTGGTCCTGGAACTTTGGCAGGAACGACACCGACTCAAATTGCGAGGTCTGCGAGAAAGTCACCTGCGACGTGGTGCTGCCTTTTTTGGTGGTGATAATCATGGCACCGTTCGAAGCCTGCGAACCGTACAGAGCAGCGGCGTTGGCACCTTTCAGAATCGAGATGTTGGCTACATCATCGGCGTTCAGGGCCAGCAGTGCGTCATTGGTCGAGATGTTACCGTCAATGACAATGAGTGCTTCGTTGTTGCCAGTCAGCGAACGGTTGCCCCGCAGGGTGACACGTACCTGCGGATTGATGCCGGCCCCAATGGTCTGGATTTGCAAACCCGAAACTTTGCCAGCCAAGCCATTCGTCACGTTTGTTACACGGGCTTGGTTGATTTCCTTAGTATCAAGTGTAGCTGTGGCGTAGCCCACTTGACCCGACTGGCGCTGAATGCCGAGCGCACCCGTCACCACTACCTCGTCAAGAGCGCGGCTAGCCGTGGCCATTGCTACATCAACAACACCGTTGTCGCCAATGGAGCGTTGTATTGTTTGATAGCCCACATAAGAAAACTCAAGTGTGGTAGCGGTAGTGGGCACACTGATGCTGAAAGTACCGTCAGCGTTGGTTCCGGCACCAATCTTTGTGCCTTTGGCCAGCACAGTGACACCTGGCAGGCCCTGTCCGCTCGGGCCATCGGTGACGCGCCCGGTCACCATTCGGTCTTGGGCAACCGCTTGATGCCATAAACCAGTCATCAGCAGAATGACCAGAAATAGAGTGTGTTTCATGGGAATGAAGTGAAGTGGGGGTATGGGAAATGGTGGGTGAAGAATTGTTTTTTAACTTCCTGTTGAGCGGAAATCATCGGCAAGTTATTACAGGAAATTTTATTGGGCACCAATTGAGCTAACATTTTAGTAACTCAACGAGCGCAATAAGGCTTAGATTTATAAAAAAACACGCCCAATTAGAACACATTATCAATCAAACCCGTCTTTTTTAGCAACTACTGTTTTTCAGGCTGCATTTATGCTGATTTTTTCTATCTCCTTGTCATTGATTCGTAGCGGCAATGCAAGTGGCCGGAGGCATCATTTCTTTTTTGGCTATGCCTTCTGTGCCTTTTCCGGCAGCTTAGTATCTTAATCAAAAATAGGCTCCAAAACGGCCAGAACGCCCTTTTTGTCACCTTAAAAGATTTTTGTTGAAACCCTTTTTTGCAGAATATCTGCCGGGGCGTGTTACTTTTAGCGTTCCGTTTGCCTCACCCCTTCTTCCCCATTACCTTTTTACCCTTCATTCTTCTTTAAATGAAAAGACACCTACTGCTGAGTCTGCTGCTGATGCTGACTCTAATTGGCCGTGGCTGGGCCCAATCGCGCACCATTTCGGGGCGGGTGATTGACAAGGCTACCAACGAGGGCCTGCCCGGCGTGAGCGTTATCGTAAAAGGCACCACCAACGGGACTGCCACAAACGCCGAAGGCCAATATTCGCTCAATGTCACTGGCGACGGGGGCAGCATCCAGTTCAAAAACCTGGGTTACGTTAACATTGAACGCTCCATCGGCAGCTCCAATACCGTGGACGTGGCAATGGACGTGGACACTAAGGAACTAAACGAAGTTGTGGTGACGGCCCTGGGCGTACCCCGCGAGAAGCGGGCGCTGGGCTACGCCGTGTCGGAAGTAAAGTCTGATGCCGTGGTGCAGAAGTCGGAACCCGACGTATTGCGGACGCTTTCGGGCAAAGTGCCGGGCGTGAACATCATCTCCTCGAGCGGGGTGCCCGGCTCGTCGTCGCGCATCACCATCCGGGGCAACACCTCGTTGTTGGGCAACAACCAGCCGCTGTTCATCGTGGACGGGGTGCCGTTCGACAACAGCCAGACCGATTCGGAGAACTCGCTCGTGCGCGGGGCCGGCTACTCCAGCCGCTCAGCCGACATCGACCCCAACAACATTGCCACCATCAACGTGCTCAAAGGCGCGGCGGCTGCCGCCCTCTACGGCTCGCGGGCAGCCAGCGGCGTAATTGTGATAACGACCAAAACCGGCAGCGGGCAGCGCGGCCCCAAAGGCGTACAGATTGGCTACACCACGGCCTATTCGATTGAAAAAATCGGTGGCCTGCCCCAGTACCAGAACAACTTCGGGGCCGGGGCCAACTTCGTGCAAAGCAACGCCAACGGCTCGTGGGGGCCGCGCTTTGGCAGCAGCTACGCCCCCGACAGCATCCCGCACCCGCAGGCGGGCGCAGTTGGGTTTGGTGTACCCGCCACAGCGAAAATTCCTTACCAAGCGTACCCCAACAACGTGAAGGACTTTTTTGAAACGGGGCACGTGTACGAGAACTCGGTGTCGCTGAGCGGCACCGGCGATGCGGCCTCGTTCAACGCCATTCTTTCGCGCTCCGACATTGCGGGTACCATTCCGTACTCGAAATTCACGCGCAACAACTTCAGCGCCGGCGGGTCGGGCTCGTTCAATAAGTTCACAGTGGCGGGCAGCGTGGCTTACACCAACAGCGAGCAGCGCGGGCCGCAGCTCGGAGCCAACAACGCCGTGGGCAGCGCTTCGGCCTTTGCCCGCATTTTGTTTCTGACCCGTAGCCTCGACTTGCAGGGCTTGCCCTACAAAAACTCGGTGGACAACTCACAGGCCTTCGGCTGGCTCACGGCGCAAGCCGACAACCCGCGTTGGTCGGTAGAAAACAATTCCTTTGCCTCGCGGGTGGACCGCGTGGTGGGCAGCACTTCGATGAGCTACGCCTTTAAGGAGTGGCTGACGTTGAGCTACACCGGCGGCATCAACACCTACACCGATGTGCGCCGCACCACCGTACGGTCTGGCTCGAACGCCTTCGGCGGCATCGGCAACATCATCGAGGACAACATCCAGAACACCGAACTTGAGCAAACCCTGCTCCTGACGTTCAATAAAAACCTGACCGAAGACGTGAGCCTGCGGGCCTCGTTTGGCCAGAACGTGAACCAGCGCGAGTTCAACTCGACTTCGGCCGTGGGCAGCTCGACCATCATCTTCGGCATCGACAACATCGAGAATACGCTCTCGAAAAACACCAACGGCTACGACTACTTCAAGCGGCGCCTCATGGGCCTGCTCGGCGACGTGACGGTGGGCTACAAGGAGTGGGTGTTTTTGACGGCAACGGCCCGTAACGACTGGTCTTCGACGCTCAACATCGGCGGCGACGTGAACCGCCCCGGCCGCTCGTTCTTCTACCCCAGCATCAGCGGCTCGTTGGTGGTCAACGAAGCCCTGAACATTGATGCGCCTTGGCTCTCGCTACTCAAGTTGCGGGCCGCTTACGCCAAAGTGGGCAAGGACGCGCTGCCCTACCAATCGGGGCCGCGCCGCTACGTCATCAACCCCGGCTACGGCAACTTCGGGCAGGGCATTGGCACGGTGTTTCCGTTTCAGCCGGTGGGTGGCAACAGCATCAGCGCCCTGCAAACCTACAACACCATCACCAACCCCAACCTGACCCCGGAATTTACGACGGAGGCCGAATTTGGCGGCGAGGTGTCGTTGTTCAAGAACCGGATTTCGGTGAACGCTTCGTACTACACCAAGAGCACAACCAACCAGATTGCCCCGATTTCGCTGCCATCTTCGACCGGCTACGGGGCTTACGTGACCAACTTCGGGGAGGTAACCAACAAGGGCATCGAGATTGAGTCGCGCTTTGTGCCGGTGGAAGTGGCTGGTTTCCGCTGGACGCTTGGCTACAACTTTACCCGCAACCGCAACCTCATCGTGAGCTTGGCCGATGGCATTGACCAGATTACCTTTGGCAGCAGCTTCGGGTCGGGCCTGATTCAGGCCATCCACCAGCCGGGGCAGCCTTACGGTGTATTCTACGGCTCGGCGGCGGCCCGCGACGAGAACGGCAACAAACTCATCAACGCCAACACCGGCCGCCTCATCCTCAACCCCGACCCGCAGATTATCGGCAATCCGAACCCGGATTTCACGATGAGCTTCATCAACGGCTTCACCTACAAAGGGCTGAACCTGAATTTTTTGGTTGATTACCGCAAAGGGGGCAGCCTTTACTCCACCACCTTGCAGTCGTACCTAGGCCGCGGCGCTACCCGCGACACCGAAGACCGTGACCGCGTGGTGGTCATCAAGGGTACCGAGGCCCGGATTGACAACGCCGGCAACATCATCATCAGCCACAACGCCGACGGCAGCGTGGTGCCCAACAGCCGGGCCATCTCGGTGAACGACCTGTACTTCGGGGCCGGCTCGGCCGCGCTGGGCGGCTACGCCGAGCAGTCGGTGTACGATGCCACCACGGTGCGCCTGCGCGAAGTCACGCTGGGCTACGACCTGCCCAAGTCGTTGCTGAGCAAGACGCCGTTTGGCCTGCTCAACATCTCGCTCTCGGGCCGTAACCTGTACTGGTACTCGCCCAACCTGCCGAAGTACACCAACTTCGACCCCGAAACCAGCACTTTTGGCTCGGGCAACAACCAGGGCTTCGAGTACACCAACGCGCCCTCGACCCGCCGCTACGGCGTAAACCTGCGCGTGACCTTTTAAATCCAGCCCTTTCGATTTTACTTCCCATGAAACTACGCATTTTTTCGGCCGCCTGCGCCTTGCTGGGCCTGCTGAATGTTACGGGCTGCAAAGACTTCTACAACGTCAATGTTGACCCGCTGCACCCCACCTCGGCTACGCCGGCCCAACTGCTGCCGGGTACGCAGGTGGCAATGGCCACCTACCTCGGCTTTAGCCTTGAAGGTTTAGGTCAGGCCACGTCCACGCTCGTAAGCCAGCTCAACAGTTCGCGCGGCGTGGGGTCGTTCCAGCAGAATGGTGGCTCGTTCTCGAACCAATGGGCGGGGCTTTACAACGATATGCTGGCCAACAACGAACTCATCATCGAGCAGACCACCGGTGTCGAAAACCGGAAGGCTTACCTGGGCGTGGCCCAGCTTCAGAAAGCCTACGTGTTCAGCATCATGGTTGATATGTGGGGCGATATTCCCTATTCGGAGGCTTTGAAGGGTGTCGCTAACCGCGCACCCCGCTTTGACAAGGACCGGGATATATACCTGGGCAAAGCCAACGCCGACCCCACGCAGAACATTCAGAGCCTGTTTTCGCTCATCGACGATGGCATCGCCAACGTGACCGCCGCCGGCGGTGGCGGCGTCAGCAACGACCTAATTTACGGCGGGCAATTGGCCAAGTGGGCCAAATTTGGCCGGACGCTGAAGCTCAAACTCTACAACCAAATCCGCCTCAAGCCCGGCCGCGACATTAGTGCCGATGTGACGGCGCTACTAGCGCAGCCAGCACAGCTTTTGGAAACGGCTCAGGATTTTGAAGTGCCCTACGGCTCCTCGTTCCAGCCGGAGAATCGCAACATCAGCTACCTCTCCAACTACGTGGACCCCACCCGCGAGGACTTCATCAGCCAGGATTTTTTTCGGGTCATGGCACGTCGTAATGACCCCCGCTTGCCCTTCTATTTTTACACCCAGGCCAAGGGGGCAACCGGCTCGGTCGATTTTGACACCGCCGCCACGGTGGCCGGCATTACCTACAACTTTGCCACGGTGCGGCTGGGCAGCACGGGCGTACTGGCCTCGACGGCCGCTGCCAACCTCTACACCCTGCCGGGCCTGTACCCCGGCGGCGGTCGTTTTGATGCCGGGTCGGGGACGAGCCGCAGTGCCGGAGCCGACTTTACCTACGCCCGTGGGGTCGTGGCCCAGCGTCTGCTAACCACTGCCAGCCGCTACTTCACCGAAGCTGAATTGCGACTGACCTTACCGCTGAACCCCGCTGCTGCCCGCGCTGCTTACAACCGGGGCATTCAGGAAGCATTTTTGAAGGTAGATGCCATTGGTAAAGCCGAGGGCACTTCCACCACAGCGGTCGGTGCCATCCCGAATGTAACCATCCCGAACGTCGCCCCGACCGCGCCTCGGGTGGTTGCTTACATCGCCAGCGCGATGACTCGCTACGATTTCACTTTCGACCGCAACGGCATCGTCACCACCACGCCCACCAACGACGAGCAGAAACTATCGGCCATCATGTACGAGAAATACGTGGCCGGTTTCGGATTCGGCGAAGACATCTGGACCGATTACCGGCGTACCGGGAAGCCCGCCATCCGGGCCCCCGGCGATGTGCCCGGCACGGTGGCTACGGGTAGCCGCCCCGAACGTTTGTTCTACGATTTGGGCGAGTTGACCTCCAACCGCAACGCCCCGCGTCAGCAACCGGCACCTACTTCCACCATCTTCTGGAAGTAAGCCCTTCCCTCACCGCTTATCATTGTTTTTCACATGAAAAATCTTTTTTTCGGCCTGAGCCTGGCCCTGGCCGGCGCTGGGGCGCTGGTAGGCTGCCGCGACACCAGCAAACTGCCCGAGCCGGTCATCGAGAGCCTGCCGCTGCTGTTGCCCGAGTTCTCGACCGACACGGCCAAGACGTTCTACGATTACAACCGGGCCCGCAAAAGCCTTAATGACCTGAGGAGGGACAACGAAGTCCGCCCCGTATTCGAGTTCGTCATCAACCCCACGAGCCGCGACGTAAAAATCCGTACCGTGGAGGTATACAAAAGCTTTGGCACCCCCGTAGGTACGGTTCCAACATCTAGTCCTCCTACCCTGGCTCCTTTGGGCCGGAACTTCAACTTCGGACCGCGCATCAAAATTGGGGAGTACAGCAGCTTCCCGGCTACGGTGACGCTCAAGAGCGATGATGCCATTGCCGACCTGCCTTACATTCCGGCTGGACTGGGCGGGCGTACGCAGTTAGTTGCGCCTGTAAACGACGGTGCGGCGGCCGTAGCCATTGCACCCGGCACGGCCATCGTGTTTTCGTTTGAATATGTCCTGGAAGACGGGCGGCGCATCATCCTGACCCCGTTGGACGCGCGTGGTGCCATCACGGGTACGTTTGCTGCTGCTCCCTATGCAGCAGTGGCTTTGTTTAAAACATTGAACTAAACCGGCTGCGAACCCAAAAAAAGAAGCCCTTACCAACTTGGTAAGGGCTTCTTTTTTTGCGCCTGCGCTGGCAGTTGCCGGGCCAACAGGTTACAAGATATACTGGCTCAAATCGCGGTTTTTCACCATGTCGGCCAGGCGCTCGTCCACGAGTTCGGGAGTGATGTGGACCTGAGCGTGGGCGGCGATTTTATCGGGCACGTCGAAGAGGATTTCGTTGAGCAGGCGGCTCATGACGGTGTGCAGGCGGCGGGCGCCGATGTTTTCGACGGTGGCGTTCACCTCGGCGGCGATGGCGGCGAGGCGGTCGAGGGCTTCGTCGGCGAAGGTGAGGGTGACGTCTTCGGCCAGCAGCAGGGCTTCGTACTGCTTGGTGAGGGCGTTTTTGGGGTGGCGCAGGATGCGGACGAAGTCGGCCTGGGTCAGGGGTTGCAGCTCGACGCGGATGGGGAAACGGCCTTGCAGCTCGGGGATGAGGTCGGAGGGCTTGCTGACGTGGAAGGCCCCGGCGGCGATGAACAAAATATGGTCGGTATTGACGATGCCGTACTTGGTGTTTACGGCCGAGCCTTCGACGATGGGCAGCAGGTCGCGCTGTACGCCCTGGCGGCTGACGTCGGGGCCGCCGCCGCCGCTTTTGCCGCCGCTGCTGGCCACCTTGTCAATCTCGTCGATGAAGATGATGCCCGCGTTTTCGGCCTGCCGGATGGCTTCGTCCTTCACCTCGTCCATGTCGATGAGCTTGGCGGCTTCGTCGTCAAGCAGCAGCTTGCGGGCCTCGGCGATGGTGACCTTGCGCTTGCGGCTGCGCTTGGGCACCATGCTGCCGAGCATATCTTGGAGGCCGGAAAGGGCGGCCTCGTCCATGCCCGGAGGCGCGCCCATGATGCCGACGCTGGGGCCGGGCTGGGCGACGTTGATTTCGATGCGGCGGTCTTCGAGCTCGCCGTTGCGGATTTTTTCGCGGAAGCGGGCGCGGGTGCGCTCGTTGAGTTCGTGGTCGGCGGCGGGCATTTCTTCGGCTGCGGTGTCGTCGTCGGCGCTGTCATCCGGCCCGAAACCCAGCGGTTTGGCTTTGCTTTTCTTACCGGCCGGCTGCTTGACGGGCGGGATGAGCGCGTCCAGAATCAACTCCTCGACTGCCTCGGCGGCTTGCAGGCGCACGGCTTCCTGCCGGCGCTGCCGGACGCGGTTTACGCTCTGTTCGGCCAGGTCGCGGACCATGCTTTCGACGTCGCGCCCCACGTAGCCTACTTCGGTGAACTTGCTGGCTTCCACCTTCACAAACGGCGCGTCGGCGAGGTGAGCGAGGCGGCGGGCGATTTCGGTTTTGCCCACGCCGGTGGCCCCAATCATGAGGATGTTGTTGGGCACAATTTCGGCCTGCATATCGGCCGGGGCGTGCAGGCGCCGCCAGCGGTTGCGGAGCGCAATGGCGACGTGCCGCTTGGCTTCGTGCTGGCCCACAATATACTTATCGAGTTCGGCCACAATCTGGGCCGGGGTGAGGAAGGTGTCTTGGAGCATACGTAGGGGCGGCACTCTCGCGCAAGGTTTCGCGTAGGTTGGAAACAGGTTTCGCGGTTTCGAAAATGCCCGAACCTACGCGAAACCTATCTTCAACCTACGCGAAACATCGCGCTATTTTTTAATGAGTGCCTTGCTGATTGTGAAGTAGTTGCTGGCCGCCGCCGCTTGCAGCGTGGCGTAAGTATAGTCGAGTTGAAAACCGCTGATGGCGATTTTAGCCCCGAAACTCAGGCCGGCGCTGCCGCTGGTGTTGTCGAGGCGTAACTCGCGACGCTGCAAATGGTTGTACCCGACGCGGAACTCCAGATTGGTGCTGAGCACCAGCGCCGCGCCCACGGTAAAGTGCCGAGCCAGATTGTCGGCGAAGCTAAAGGCTTGCTTTTTGTCATCCGTGCTGCCATCGAGCAAAGTCAGGCGGGCGTTGGGGTCGCGGTACTGAATGTCCCAGCGCTGCAAGTGGTGGGCCGTGAGGGAGAAACGCACCGGCATATGCTCGGGCTTGATGGTGGTGCCGAGCTGCACGTCGAGCGGCAGTGGGCCGCGCTCCCGGCCGGGGTAAGCGGTGAGCTGCGCGCCGGCGTTTTTCACGGCCAGCCCGACGGTGAAGTCGCTGGTGGGGTGCTTGAACACCGCGCCCAGGTCGGCCAATAGCGCCACCGAGCGGTCGCCGACCAGGCTCGAAACGGCCAGCTTGGGCGTAGCAGCCAGGGTAAACTTGCCCCGCGTGTGGGCGTTCGTAACACCAACCGTGAACTCATTCACCCCAAAAGCACCCAACGAGTTACCAGCGGCATCATAGCTTTGAAAATCGCCGTAGTTAAGGTACGTCAGCGCCGCGCCGATGCGGCCGTATTTCTCGGTGTTGAAAACGTAAGCCGCCGTGCTCTGCCGGATGTCGCCGACGTAAGCCACGTAATTCAGAGCCAGCCGGTTGTCCATCTCAGCGTTAAGCAGCGCGGGGTTGCCGAAGAGCATTCCGGGGTCGTTGGTGCGGGCTGATACATTCATGCCGCCCAGGGCCGCGAGTTGGGCGTTGGGGGGCAAATCGAGGAAAGGAAACACCACGCGCCCACCCAACTGCTGCGCGGCAGCGGGCAACACAGTGAGGGAAATGAGGGCCAGGAAAAGCTGCTTCATGGGTTGAAGATACGACCGGAAAAGAAGCCGGGAGGCGGCGTAACGCAGCCAGCGCGGCAAAAGTGTAGCGCGGGGTTTCGGCCTATGCCGCCGCGTTGGGTAGCGCGGGTTTTAAACCCGCGCGTTGAGGGGTCGAGGAAGCACTTACAGTCCCCGACGC
>JANYFQ010000151.1 GCA_025362615.1 Hymenobacter sp.
GGTGTACCACCTGGCCGCCCTGCTCTCGGCCACGGCCGAAAAAAACCCGCTCTTCGGCTGGCAGCTCAACATGGACGGCCTGCTCAACGTGCTCGAAGCGGCCGTGGCCCACGGCATCGCCCAGGTGTACTGGCCCAGCTCCATCGCCGTATTTGGCCCCGACACGCCCCGCGAGCACACGCCCCAACTCACCGTCATGAACCCCAACACGGTGTACGGCATCAGCAAGCTGGCCGGCGAGCAGTGGTGCGAATGGTATCACCGCAAGCACGGCCTCGACGTGCGGAGCCTGCGCTACCCCGGCCTCATCGGCTACAAGAGCCTGCCAGGGGGCGGCACCACCGACTACGCCGTCGATATTTACCACAAAGCCGTAGCCGGCCAGCCTTACGAATGCTTCCTCGAAGCCGGCACCTACCTGCCCATGATGTATATGCCCGACGCGCTCCAGGCTACTCTCGATTTGATGCACGCCCCGGCCGACCGTATTAAAATCCGCACCAGCTACAACCTCGGGGCTATGAGCTTCGCGCCCGAAGAAGTGGCCGCCAGCATCCAGCGCCACCGCCCCGACTTCCACATTTCCTACGCCCCCGACCAGCGCCAGGCCATCGCCAACTCCTGGCCCGCCAGCATCGACGACACCGCCGCCCGCCAGGATTGGGGCTGGCAACCGCAGTTCGATTTAAATAAGATGACGGATGATATGCTGCTCCATTTGACCTCTGCATTGCCCGCTTAGCAGCCCCGTGCCCAACTACGGCGGGGGTTTTACGTACCTGTGCGCCGAAGCCCGGCCGCAGGATACCGCAATCCTCGTTCGTTCTTCTCCACCCCTTACCCTTCATTCAACCCAATGAAACGCATTCTCCTCTACTGCCTCGGCCTGCTGGCTCTGCTCACCCAAACCTCCTGCGGCTTCAACGGCATGACCGAGCGCGAGCAAACCGTCAAGAGCCAGTGGGCCAACGTCCAAAGCTCCTACCAGCGCCGCACCGACTTGTTCAACAACGTCGTGAACACCATCAAGGGCAGCGCCAAGTTCGAGCAAACCACCCTGCGCGAAGTCGTTGAGGCCCGCGCCAAAGCCACGTCCGTCACCCTCAACGCCGACCAGCTTACGCCCGAAAACCTCCAGAAATTCCAGGCCGCCCAAGCCCAGATTTCCTCTGGCATCGGCCGCCTCCTCGCCGTGCAGGAAAACTACCCCGAGCTGAAATCCACCGACTCGTTCCGCGATTTCCAGGCCCAAATCGAAGGCACCGAAAACCGCATCAACGTCGAGCGGGCCAAGTTCAACGCCGCCACCAACGACTACAACACCTACACCAAGTCGTTCCCCAACAACCTGTTCGCCAAAATGTACGGCTTCGCCGAGAAGCCCTACTTCGAAGCCGACCCCGCCGCCGCCAAAGCCCCGAATGTGCAGTTTTAATCATTTAACATTCATCATTTAACATTCATCTATTTTGGGATTGTTTTTAGGTTTTTGAGTTGTGACCGGCTTTTATCAGCCGGTCAAAACGCCAAGCCTCCAGACAAAGCCACTAATCTGGTGAATGTTAAATGTTAAATGACCAATGTTAAATGAAAAACTCCCCCATCACCCCCGCCCAGGACGCGGCCCTCATCGCCGCCATTCGCGCCGCCGAAGTCCGCACGTCGGGCGAAATCCGGGTGCATCTGGAAGAAACCTGCCCCACCCCCGAGCCGCTTGACCGCGCCGCCCAGGTCTTCGGCGAACTGAATATGCACCGCACCGCCCAGCGCAACGGCGTGCTGTTCTACATGGCGTGGGGCAGCCGCAAATTCGCCGTCGTCGGCGATTCGGCCATCAACGCCGTCGTGCCCGACGACTTTTGGGAACGCACCAAGGAAGCCGTCCTGCACCACTTCCGGGGCGAAAACTACGTCCCCGGCCTCGAAGCCGGCATCCGCCTCGTCGGCGAACAACTCCTCAAGTTCTTCCCCTACGACGCCACCACCGACCAAAACGAACTCGACGACACCATCTCCATCGGCTAGTAACGCGGGTTTTCAACCCGCACGTACCGCCCGAAACCCACCCGCTTCCTCATGGCTTCGGATAAAAACACCTTGCCCTAAGCCCCCGCCCGCCGCCCAGCCGCCGGGTTCCTCACGCTGCTGCTCTTTCTGCTCACGCTCGTTGCCAGCGCCCAGGCCCCCATCCCAACCCGCCCCAACCCGCCCCGCCTGGTAAACGACCTGGCCAACCTCCTCGCCCCCAACGAAGCTCAGGCCCTCGAACAAAAGCTGCTCGCCTACAACGACAGCACCTCCTCCCAAATTGCCGTCGTCACCGTCACCACCCTCGACGGCTACGAAATCGCCGACTACGCCCAGCAACTCTACGAAACCTGGGGCATCGGCCGCCGGGGCAAAAACAACGGCATTCTCCTCCTCATTTCCAAGGACGAACGCAAGGCCCGCATCCAAACCGGCTACGGCCTCGAAGGCGCCGTGCCCGACGTGCTGGCCCGCCGCATCATCGCCAACACCATCGCCCCCGCCTTCAAGCAAGGCCAATACTACGCCGGCCTCGACCAAGCCACCGACCAACTCATCGCCCTTGCCAAGGGCGAATACAAAGCCGACCCCGCCGATGCCCGCCGCCCCGGCCGCGACGGCAGCGGCTCCGGCATCCCCTTCGGCCTCATCATCTTCGGCCTCATAGTCGTCTTCATCCTTATCAACCGGGGCGGCGGCGGCCGGGGTGGCCGGCGTAGCAGCGGCCTCGGTGGCTTCGGCACCGGTTTCCTGCTGGGCGGCGGGGGCGGCTTTGGCGGCGGGGGCTTTGGCGGCGGGGGTGGCGGCGGTTTTAGCGGCTTCGGCGGCGGCAGCAGCGGCGGCGGCGGTGCCAGCGGCGACTGGTAAAAATCACCTGCCACTGGCAACCCTAAAAAACCCTTCCACCATCTGACCCAAAAAAGCCAAGGGCCGCACCGGAGAACAAGTTTCTCCAATGCGGCCCCTGGCTTTTTTGTGCGCTGATTACTATGCAGTACCCAATGCTGCCAACTCTTCCAACGTCAGCCCAGTCGTCAGTACAATAACATCGTTCGGCACTCCAGCGGCTTGCATCGCCAGCGCCACCTTCACAATCCCTTTCTCGACGCCCTGCTCTATGCCCTGCTCTATGCCCTGCTTGATACCCCTTGTATGCGCGTCTTCCTCTGCCGTCCGCATCACGTTGATGGCATCACGGTACGCACGTAGGCTCCCCTCGTATTGGTCTTGCTCGGCAAACGACAGCTGGGCCAACGCCGCCGTTTCAAATGCCTGGGTAAACACTGCATCCCGAAAAAGTTGCGGAATGCTTTGCAATTCTTCCAAGTGCTTCAGAAAATACAGCCACTGGTCGAGTCGCGTCGCCAACTCCGCTTCGCTTTTGCGGAAGTTGGGCATCTCCAGGTAATAGTAGGTGAGTTTGTCATAAAACACCGCCCCGTGCTGATTCTTCAGCTTCACTTCGTACAATACCTCGCCCGTTCCGGCCGCTGGCGGGTCATTGAATACAAAATCCAGGATACCCACGCAATACACCGCCTTCAACTCAAAATTCCACGCCCCGGCCTCCGCCTGCTCCCGGATGGGAAAGGTGGAATAAAACACCGTCCGGTCCTTAAAGTGGTTTTGCTTGGCCTTTTGCAGCTCCACGATGAACTTCTCGCCCTTTTCGTTCTCACAATAGATGTCAAAAATGGCCTTGCGGTCGGCCAGCCTCACCCCGCCCTGCTCGGTGTTCTTAAAACTCAACTCCCGAATCTGGGCCGTGGGCGGCAATAGCGCATTGAGAAAGTCGCGCAACAGCGGCTTGCTCGCCTCCTGGCCAAAGATGCGCTTGAAGCCGAAATCAGTAAATGGGTCGAGGTACTTGGCTTTCATGGCGGGCAATTTTACTTCCTCAAAGATACCAAAGCCAAACCTACCGCCTGACTACCTTTGCCCCAAGCGTTAGATAGTCCCCGGCTAATGGTATCTTTTTTGGAATCACTCCGGCTCTAAAAAAGTGAACCCCCAGCCGTTGACGCGACCGGGGGTTCTGAAGCGGGGTTCCTGTACAACCCTAACTTCAATCACATGAAAAGGGACAACGCGAAGAAACTACTCCGGCACTGGTGGAAACCCGTGCTGGCCGGCTTCCTGAGCGGCATCGGCAAAGCAATTGCTTGGCTGGTGTTCACTCAATTTATCCGGTAGTTTGGTAAGGGGTCGGGCCGGTGGTCCGGCCCCTTATGTTTTTCTGGTCCAAAGGTACCACCAATTTTTTGGAGCAATGCAAGCGGCTGCGGGCAGATTCCGGCCCTATCTCAATTACCTCCCGTACGCATCTGGAGAAACTTGCAGTGGCAGCAGGCTCTGCAGATGCGGACTTTCAGATTTAAGGTTGTACCTTATCATAGCAGGTAGGCTCCTAGACTCCAACGATGGCAGTCAATCTACGCCTGCTGCCACCCACAATCATGTTTGAGTTAACAATTGGTACAAAGAAACCCTTTTCAATATCGAAAGGTGGTATGATTGCGACAGGTGAAATTTCAGCCGGTCGAGTTTCTGACAATCCCGAGAGAGTATTAATTTGCATCCATATTCTGGATACTGGCGGTATGCGGGTTCAAAATGTCCTTTTTCAACCTGCTACAAGCACACAATGGTATTTTTTAATCAGTATCCTCGATTCAAAGAGTGCTTGGGAACTTGCCTTGAATTGCAAGTGGCTTATCCAAGATTTATTCATGACATCTGAACAACCAATTTATCAGTCATGAAAAGTCGAGCGAGTTATCCTAATACTTGGACAACTCGTTCGACTTTTTGATTAGTTGAAAGCATGTTTTTCAGCTAGGACTTAATTATAAGCACATATAAATCAAACTACATATCAAATAGCATTATATCAATTGATGAGTGGATGGCATTAAAGAAAATTTCTATTCTCTCATTAGCAAACTCTAACAATTCTGGTGCTTCACATTGCCCCTCTGATTCAAGAGCAACAACATAAAGCTGGAATGTAATTCTTGACAGAGCTAATGCATTTTTCGCACTATATTCACTGGTGAGATAATAATCATCACAAGTTTTTAACCTTTTTGCTATGTAGTCCGGGAATCTACACGGGAGTCTTGAATAAATAGATGTGCCTTTAGCTACCCTTTCTACTACCGAAAAGACTTTTAATTCGAAATTAGTAGAGTTAATATGCTTTTCCCTCCTTATTCTATCAATTCCTATGTAACACCCCAAAATGCATCCCTCAAAAAAATTATCCTCTGTTGTATCCGGCCAAAGGTCGAATAGCTTATGAACTTCTTCTACAACTACTTCGAATATTAATTCTTCGAGCGGCTGGTTAAGTTCACGTTTCATATTTATTCTAGATTATAAATGAAAAATTCCCAAGCTGAGGTTATGTAAACACTCAACTTGGGAATGAGAACAGCGGATAAATGGAGCTTTACCAGCTGCACTTCGTTACGCCCGGAATTTTACCCGCCAGCGCCATTTCGCGGAACCGGACGCGGCTGATGCCGAACTTACGCATATAGCCGCGGGGGCGGCCGTCAATCATGTCGCGGTTGTGCAGGCGCACGGGCGAAGCATTCTTGGGCAGTTTATCAAGACCTTCGAAGTCGCCGGCCGCTTTCAGGGCCTTGCGCTTCTCGGCGTAGCGAGCCACGGTGGCAATGCGCTTGCGCTCCCGTGCTTTGATGGATTCTTTAGCCATGTGAGTGAGGGAGAAAGGGTTAAGCTTCTTTTTTGGCGTTGGCAAACGGCATCCCGAACGCCTTGAGCAGCGCGTAGCTCTGCTCGTCGTTCTCGGCGCTCGTCACGAAGGTGATGTCCATGCCCGAAATGCTCTTGATTTTGTCAATCGAGATTTCGGGGAAGATGATTTGCTCCTTCACGCCCAGCGTGTAGTTGCCACGGCCATCGAAGCCCTTGTCGTTGATGCCCTTGAAGTCGCGCACACGGGGCAGGGCCACCGTCAGCAACCGGTCGAGGAACTCGTACATCCGCTCGCCGCGCAGCGTCACCTTCGCGCCAATCGGCATCCCCTCGCGGAGCTTGAAGTTAGACACCGACTTCTTGGCAATGGTGGCGACGGCTTTCTGCCCCGTGATTTGGGTCAGTTCGTCCACGCCGTTGTCCACGAGCTTCTTGTCGGCCACGGCCGCACCAATGCCGCGGTTGATGCAGATTTTGGTTACGCGCGGCACCTGCATGATACTCTTGAACTGGAATTTCTCCTGGAGCGCGGGTACAACTTCTTTGTTGTAAATGTCTTTGAGACGGGCCATGATAGAGGGGACGGGTTAAGCCGTTTTCTGGGCGGTGGCGGCGGAGCGCGGGGCCACCACGGCCGAAGCCGCGCTACCCTTGCGAACCCGCTCGCCGGTTTTGGAATCAATGGCCTGCACGTTGCTCACGTGCATGGGGGCTTCCATCTTGGTGATGCCCCCTTGCGGTGCTTTCGCGCTCGGCTTGTTGTGCTTGGTCACGAGGTTCAAGCCCTCGACGATGACGCGTTGCGTCACCCGGTTCACCGATTTGATGATGCCGGTCTTGCCCCGCTCGTCGCCGGCAATCACCTTCACGGTGTCGCCCGACTTGACGTGCAGTTTCACGGGCGCTGCTTTCTTGATACCCATGGCTTAAAGTACTTCGGGGGCTAACGATACGATTTTCATGAACTGACGCTCGCGCAGTTCGCGGGCCACCGGCCCGAAGATGCGCGTGCCACGCGGCTCGTCGTTGTTGTTGAGCAACACGGCGGCGTTGTCGTCAAAGCGGATGTAGCTACCGTCCTTGCGGCGCACTTCCTTGCGGGTGCGCACCACCACGGCCTTGCTCACGGTGCCTTTCTTGGCATTGCCCGACGGGATAGCCGACTTGATGGCCACTACGATTTTGTCGCCCACGGAGGCGTATTTCTTGCCCGTGCCACCCAAAACGCGGATGCAGAGGACTTCCTTGGCGCCGCTGTTGTCGGCCACCGTCAGGCGGGATTCTTGCTGTATCATGGTTCGGGGTTATTTAGCGCGTTCAACAACTTCTACCAAACGCCAGCGCTTGAGCTTACTCAAGGGGCGCGTGCTCATGATGCGGACCGTGTCGCCCTCGCCGCACTCGTTTTTCTCGTCGTGGGCGTGAAACTTGGTCGTATGGGTCACGAACTTGCCGTACTTCGGGTGCTTTTGCTTCGTCACCACGGCCACGGTGATGGACTTGTCCATCTTGCTGCTCATCACCTTGCCGATGATTTCCTTGCGCATATTGCGCTCGGCACCGGGCTGGGTGGTTTCTTCCTGGGGAGTTACGTTGGGTTCCATCGTTATTGAGCGGAGGAGTTAAGGGCCTGCTCGTGTTTGCGACGGGTTTGCTCGGTGAGCAAGCGGGCCACGTTTTTCCGGTTCACTTTCAGGCGGGCGGGGTTCTCAAGCGGCGAGATGGCGTGGGCGAAGCGCAGTTGCTGGCCCTGGGCCAGTTCGGCTTTCACCTGCTCTTTCAGCGCGTCGGCCGAAAGGCTTTGGAGGTCGGTTTTGTTCTTCATGGTCGAAACAAGGCGTTAGGCGGCGTTTTCAACATAGTCGCGGCGCACCACGAACGACGTGCGAACCGGCAGCTTTTGCGCCGCCAGGCGCAACGACTCCTTCGCAACTTCCAGCGGCACCCCGTCCGACTCGAACATGATTTGGCCGGGCTTCACGCAAGCCACCCAATACTCGGGCGAACCTTTGCCCTTACCCATCCGCACCTCAGCGGGCTTCTTGGTAATGGGTTTGTCGGGGAAAATGCGAATCCATACTTGCCCTTCGCGTTTCATGGCGCGGGTCATGGCAATACGGGCGGCTTCAATCTGCCGCGCCGTAATCCAAGACACTTCCAGCGACTTGATGGCGAACGAACCGAAGTCTATGGAGCTGCCGCGGTAGGCCAAGCCAGTCACGCGACCCTTTTGCATCTTGCGATACTTGGTCCTTTTCGGTTGTAACATTTGAGAAAAATTTTAAAGAAGTTTCAATGTAGCGCCAAGCCTTAGCTTGGCGCGTTATGCCCTA
>JANYFQ010000199.1 GCA_025362615.1 Hymenobacter sp.
GGGTTTCACTGCACCAGTACGCCCGCCAGGCCGGGCAAACCCTTTACCAAGCCCACCAACAGCAGTGGGCACCCTACCTGCGCCAACTCCTGCAAAACCCCCTCATTCCCGCGTTGGTGGGGGCGAGTGCGTAAGTCCTACTTCTAAAAGAAGCCCCAAGGCCCTCAATCCGAAACACGTCGTTTCGGGTTGGGGCCTTGGGGTTTCTTTAGGAACCTTTGGGGGCTTTGGAGCCTTGCCGGGGCGTAGCGGCAGGGCAGTGTTACGGTTGGCGCTGCCGGGCCACCTCAAATAGCATGATACCGGCGGCCACGCTCACGTTGAGGCTCTGAATCTGGCCCGTCATCGGCACGCGGAGCTTTACGTCGGCCATGCGCAGGAGCTCGGGCGAGATGCCGTCTTCTTCCGAGCCCATGAGCACGGCGATGGGGCCGCTGAAATCGGCGGTTTGGGCACCCACGGCTTCGCCGGCCTTTTCGGTGCAGGCCACGACGAGCACGCCCGACTGTTGCAGGAACTCGATGCTGGCGCGGAGGTCGTTTTCGCGGCACACGGGCAGCAGGTTCAGCGCCCCAGCGCTGGTTTTGAGGGCATCGCCGTTGATTTGGGCCGCGCCCCGGCCCGGCACCACAATGGCCTGCACCCCCAGGCACTCGGCGGTGCGGGCAATGGCCCCGAAGTTGCGCACGTCGGTGATGCGGTCGAGCAGCAGCAAAAACGGCACCTTGCCTTCCTCAAACAGGCCCGACACCAACCCATCGAGCGGGGCAAAATCAATCGGCGACACGTAGGCCACCGCGCCCTGGTGGTTCTTGCGCGTCAGGCCATCAAGCTTCTCGCCGGGCACCTGCTGCACCGGAATGCCGCCCGCCCGGGCGGCGGCCGAAATGTCGGCCACGAGGCTGTTTTTGGTGCCCCGCAGCAGGAAAATCTTCTCCAGCGTCCGCCCCGCGCTCAGCGCCTCCATGATGGGGCGCAGGCCAAAAATCATGTCGATGCTGCGGTCGGCGTTGTTGCTGTAACGCGGGTTTTCAACCCGCGCGTTGGGCCGCTCGCTGCGGTCGCCCCGGTCGTTGCCGTAGCGCGGGTTTTCAGGCCGGGCGTTGGGCCGCTCGTCGCGCTCGTTGCGGCGGTCCCTTTCGCCCGAGGGCGCGGGTTGAAAACCCGCGCTACGCCCGCCTTCGGCATCGCGGCGGTCAAAATCGTCGAGGCTGCGGTAGCTGTCGGGGTCGGCGGGGCCGGTTTCGGGGTTGCGGCCGGTGTAGAAGCGGCGCTCGGGGGCACCGCCGTAGCGGGCCGAGCGGCTGGCCCCGCCGGCGGGGCGGGGGGCGCCGGTGTAGCGGTTTTCGGGGCGGGCGGGGCGTTCGCCGGCCGGGCCGTCGTCGCGGCGGGGCTTGGGGGTGATGGCGCGGTTCTGGGCGTCGTAAAAGCGGCGTTGGCCTAGCGGCCGGTCGGGGCGCTGGGGGCGGTCGGGGCGGTTCTCCATAGTTGCACGGCGGCGTACCAGGGCAGTTCGTACTCGGGGTTGCGCGCCAATTCGTAGTAATCAGGGGCAAAGGTACTGGGCTTGGGGCGGAAGCTGAAGGTGATGGGCAGGCCCTCGTCGCCTTCGGGATAAAACCAGCGTTCCTCGCCGTCGGGCAGGCGGCGCACGCTGGGCGGCGGCCCGAGCACCACGTAGAGCAGGCCGCGGTCGGTGAGGTAGCCGGCCTTGTGGGCGGCAAAGAGGTCGTTGGCCTGCGTCACGCGGCCGTAGTAGCTGCGGATGAGGGCGCGGGCGCGGCCCTGGTCGCCGTGGGCGATGCCGAGCCAGAACTTGTCCACGGCCCGTTTCACGTCGGGGGCGTTGGCCAGGGCCGCCCGCTCCTTGCTGGTGGTGAGGTAGCGCAGCGGCTCGAGCAGCTCGGCGGCGGTGCTCAGGGCCGGGTAGCGCCCGGCGGCCACCAGCACCGGCACCGTGGCCACCGGCACCCCACCCAGGCCGCCCACGCGCAGCGCGTACAGCCCCGCCTGCCCGAAGCGCAGCGCCTGCCCGGCGGCCACGCTGCCCGAATCGGTGAGGGCCAGCCGGCGCGGGGCGTTGGTGCCGGCCCCCGGCTTGGCAAAAGGCGGCGGGGCGGGCGTAGCCGGGGCCTCGTAGCGCCGCCAGCGCAGCGGCTGGTACAGCCCGAAGCAGTCGATGCCAAAGGCTTCGCCGGCCAGCGCGTAGGTCCGCAGCAGCGGCTGCTGGGCCGAGTCGGTGAGGACGAACGTGCGGGCCAGGCGCTCGGTACTCACGCGCAGCCAGGCGGTGGTGGCGGCGGCCTGGTAGCCGTCGGTGGCCGGCTCGCCGGTTTGAATTTGCAGCACCGCCCCGGCCGGCACCCGCGCCAGGGCCAGGCAGAAGCTCACCCGCAGGCCGCCCGCGCCGTCGGGCACCCGCCGCTGCCGCCGGGCCGGAATGCTGTCCTGCCACAGCGCCGTGCGGGCTTCGTAGGTGGCCCAGGCCGCCAGGCGCAGCGGGCGGCCCGGCCCCAGGGCGCGGGCATCGGGCAGGCGCAGATACAGCCGCAGGCTGTCGGCCTCGCGGCGGGTGTCGAGGAGCAGGCGCGGGCCGGGCCGGTAGAGGCCCGCCAAATCGGGCGGCCGGGCAGCGGCGGGGGCCAGCGGCGGCAACAACAAACAAAGGAGCAGGAAGCGCATCACCCCCAATAATACGGCCGCGCCGCCAAAGAGTAGCTTTGTGGCTGGATGTTGGGTTTCGATTTGATTGTTTAATTGTCGCATTGCTGCATTGTTGCTGGCGAGTGCTTCTGTCCCGCAGTGGGCGCAGTGGTTAAAACGCAAGGAGCGCAGTGGGCGCAGTATCGGCCTGGCCAACTCAGAACAGCCAACAATTCAGCAATTCAACAATCAAGCAATTCCATGCGCGGCACCGCCCACCTCACCATCGGCCTCATTACGGGCGTGGCCATTGCGGGCCTCGTGCCGGGGCTGCCGTTTTCGCTGCCCGGCATTGCCCTGGCTGGCTTTTCGTCGCTCGCCCCCGACCTCGACCACCCCGAAAGCCGCCTGAGTCAGCGTCTGGGCTTCGCCCAGAAATACGTGCGCTACGTGTTTACGCTGGGGGCCTTGGCCATCGCGGGCTTCAGCTACGCCCAAATGCGGCCCGGCCCCGAGCAGCGGCTTTATTACACCGTGGCCCTGGCCTTCGGGCTGATTGGCGTGGCCATGCAGGGCGGCTCGACGCGCAAGCTGGCGTTGCTTTTCACGGGCCTGGGCACGGTGGTGGCGGGCCTCTACACCGAGCAGCTCTGGGCGAGCCTGCTGGGCGTGTTCATCAGCCTAGCGCCCTTCACCACCCACCGTTCCTGGACGCACACCATCTGGGCCGTGGGGCTGTGGACCTACATCGGCCACCTCGCCGACCAGCGCCTGGGCTGGCACGGCGTGGCCGTGTTTGCCGGGGCCGGCTACGCCTCGCACCTCGTGGCCGACACGCTCACCAAATCGGGCATTCGCTATTTTTTTCCGCTGGTCGATTTTTCCTTCAAACTGCCGCTCATCAGCACCGGCTCGGCCACCGGCAATGCGCTCGAAGCGGCCGTGTGCATCGGCTACGGCTTGCTGGTGCTGGGCTTGGTGGTGGGGCGGATGTAGCGCCGGGCCGGCGCAAAACAGGCGCGGGCGGCGGTGCGAAAGCCACCCGCCCGCGCCTGTTTTGCGCCGGCCCAATGTTACCAAACTTGTATAATTGGAAACAACGCCTTAGCTTCGCAGCCAGATTATACCCCGCCCGGCTGGCCAATAACCAATTGGCCGCTACCCTATCATTTTCTGGCCCGATTACCGAGCCTATATCTCATAACTATTTCCGCGCCGCCGCCGCCGGCCGCGCCCCGCCGTTGCCGGCCGCCCAAAAAATTACGGCGGGCCGCGCTTCGTTCCGCTTGCTTCGCTTTTTGGCCGCCGGCCGCCGCTTCAGGCACCCGCCCGGCAGTCTTTTTTTACCCTAACCCCTTACCCCAACACCCCCTTGTTACCTTAAAACCATCATTACCATGAACCAAATGAACAGTCCACTCATCCGCATCGGCGTATTCTACGATGGAAATTACTTCCTGAAAATCAGCGACTATTATTATTTTCAGCACGACCGCAAAGCCCGCATCAGCCTCGAAGGGCTGCACGAATTCATCCGCCACCAGGTAGCCGAAGAAGAGGACGTGGACGTGCGCATGGCGCAGGTGACGGATGCGCACTTCTTCCGGGGCCGCCTCTCGGCCACCGAAGCCCGCGAGAAAGACCGGCTTTTCCACGACCGCCTGCTCGACGACATCCTCATGAACCTGGGCATCTGCACCCACTATATGCCCCTGAAAACCCGCGACGGCCGCCTCCAGGAAAAAGGCATCGACGTGTGGCTCAGCCTCGAAGCCCTGGAACTGGCCCTTCACAAAAGCCTTGACGTGGTGGTGCTGATTGCCGGCGACTCCGACTACGTGCCCCTCATTCGCAAGCTCAACACCGTCGGCACCCGCGTCATGCTGCTGAACTGGGACTTTAAGTACGAGGACTTTAAGGGCGAAACCCGCGTCACCCGCGCCTCGCAGCACCTGCTGGAGCAAGTAACCTACCCCGTGGCCATGCACGACGTCATCGACCGCGGCCTGCGGGCCGAGGACGAAGTAGTTGAGGCATTGTTCGTGACGCAGAACGAGCCGGCCGCCTACGCCCCCAGCACGGCCGCTGCCCCGGTTCACGTCAAGCCGGTGCGGGCCGCCGGCCCCACCATGGCCGGTCCCGTGGGCACGGTGGGCATCAGCACCATCAAAAACCTCAAAAACGGGTTCGGCTTCGTGATGATGCCGCCCAACAACCTGTTTTTCAGCTACGCCGACCTCACCGAAGGCGACTTCAACGACCTGCGCGAAGGCGATTGGGTGGAGTTTGAAGTCGGCCGCAACCACCGCGACGAAGACTGCGCCCGCAAAGTCCGCAAGGTGCAGCCCCCCCAGCTTGGCGAGCACGACGACGATTACGAGCCCGTGGCCGTGGCCGCCGTGGGGCAGGAATTGTAACATAAGTCGTCGGACGAATCGCCCGAAGGGCTTCGTCCGACGACTTTCGTATGCTGCCCCACGCGAGATGTTCCACGCAAAATGGTCGGACGA
>JANYFQ010000200.1 GCA_025362615.1 Hymenobacter sp.
GGGTTTCACTGCACCAGTACGCCCGCCAGGCCGGGCAAACCCTTTACCAAGCCCACCAACAGCAGTGGGCACCCTACCTGCGCCAACTCCTGCAAAACCCCCTCATTCCCGCGTTGGTGGGGGCGAGTGCGTAAGTCCTACAATTTAACAATTCAACAATTTAACCAAAATGTCTATCAACTCCGTTAATCCGTACACCGGGCGCGTTTTGCGCCGTTTCCGGGCCGAGGGTGCGGCCAAAATCGAGCGCCGCCTGGTGGCCGCTGCCCGCGCCGCCCGCGCCTGGGCCGCCACCTCGTTTGCCGAGCGGGCCGCTGTGCTGAGCCGCGCCGCCGCGCTGCTGCGCGAGCGGCAGGACGAATTAGCCCGCCTCATGGCCCTCGAAATGGGCAAGCCCCTGGCCGACGGCCGCGCCGAAGCCCTGAAGTGCGCCGCCTGCTGCGACTACTACGCCGCGCACGCCGAAGGCTTTCTGGCCGACGAGCTGGTGCAAACCGATGCCGGCCGCAGCTTCCTCAGCTACCAGCCGCTGGGCGTGGTGCTGGCCGTGATGCCCTGGAACTTTCCGCTCTGGCAGGTGGTGCGCTTCGCCGCGCCGGCCCTGATGGCGGGCAACGTGGGCCTGCTCAAGCACGCCGCCAACGTGCCGCAGTGCGCGTTGGCGCTCGAAAAAATCTTTCGCGACGCGGGCCTGCCGAAGGCGGCGTTTCAGGCGTTGCTGATTGGGTCGGATGCCGTGGCGGCCGTGGTGGCCGACGACCGGGTGGCGGCCGTCACGCTTACCGGCTCCGAGGGGGCCGGGGCGGCGGTGGCGGCAGTGGCCGGGCAGCACCTCAAAAAAACCGTGCTCGAGCTGGGCGGCTCCGACCCCTTCATCGTGCTGGCCGATGCCGATTTGGAAGCCGCCGCCCGCGTGGCCGCGCAGTCGCGGATGCTGAACGCGGGGCAAAGCTGCATTGCCGCCAAACGCTTCATCGTTGAGAAATCGGTGCAGAAAGAATTCATCCGCCGGCTCAAAAGCCACCTGCAAGCCCTGCGCTACGGCGACCCCCTCGCCCCCACCGGCACCGACTACGGCCCCCTCGCCCGCCCCGACCTGGCCGACGACCTTGCCCAGCAAGTGGCCGACAGCGTGGCCCAGGGCGCAAAAATCGAGCTGGCCGGCGGGCAACCCCGCCCCGGCTCCGCCCGCTTCGACCCCATGATTTTGAGCAACGTGCGCCCCGGCCAACGGGCCTACGTAGAGGAGTTTTTTGGCCCCGTGGCGCTCGTCCTCACCGCCCGCAACGCCGCCGATGCCGTGCGCCTGGCCAACGACTCGCGCTTCGGCCTGGGCGCGGCGGTGTGGACGGCCGACGCGGCGCGGGGCGAAGCAATGGCCCGCCAAATCGAGAGCGGCGCGGTGTTCGTGAACGGCCTCGTAAAGTCGATGAACGAGCTGCCGTTCGGGGGCGTGAAGAAGTCGGGCTACGGGCGCGAGCTGTCGTACCTGGGCATCCGGGAGTTTGTGAATTGCAAGGCGGTGTGGGTGGGCTAGGCGCTACGCTTAATTGAAAAATGGGGAATGAAGAATGAGGAATTGAGCGTATGCGCTCGTTTCGGCCGCTTCGTGGCCGCGCTTTGTACCTTCGCTCCATGCTGAAACACTTGCACGTCCAGAATTTCACTGTTTTTGCCGATGCCGAATTTGCGTTCGGGCCGGGGCTGAACGTGGTGGTTGGAGCCAATGGGGCGGGGAAAAGCCATGTGCTGAAACTGGGGTATGCCGCAGAGAAGGCACAGAACGTGGTGGCACACGGCAAACCGGCCCCGCTTCCACAAAAAATCGCCGATGAATACGCAGATGGCCCATTGGTCAAAGCAGTGGAAACCTCGGCTTTTTTGCTGGGTGAAACATTCAATGTTGGAGGCAAATTTACAGACCTGAAACGAAGCGCAGACGACTTGGAAAGCACATCATTCATTGTGACCTCTCGTTCAAAAAACAATATAATAACACACTTCAGCGTACAAATCGAAGCGAATGGCACCGATTTGCTCGCCACCAGTGAAGCACGGCAACATAAAGATATTTTTGCCCCCGTCTTCATCCCTCCCAAAGAAGTCCTTTCCACCTTCCCCGGCCTAGGCAGCCTGGCCCGCAAGTACCAACTCAACTTCGACCAAAAGTACCTCGACCTGCTTGATGCGCTGGAACTGCCGCCCTTACGCCAGCTTTCGCCCGAAACCGAAGCCCTCATCAAAAACACGTTGCAGCCCATCATCGGTGGCCAGCTCGTGCTGGACGGTGGGCGTTTTTACGTTGTTTCCGAGGACAAGAAGCGGCTCGAAATCAACCTGGCCGCCGAAGGCGTCCGCAAGTTTGGGATGCTGGCGCAACTGCTCAACAACGGCAGCCTGAGCGCCGAAACAACCCTGTACTGGGACGAGCCGGAGGCCAACCTCAACCCGGCGCTGCTGCGGAAACTGGCGGCGCTGCTGGCGCGGCAGGGCTTTCAGATTATCCTGGCCACGCACAGCTTGTTTTTGCTCAAGGAGCTGCACATTCTGGCCAAGCGTGAGCCGATGCCGGTGCGCTATTTCGGCCTGTTTGCGGGGCCGGGCGGCGACACGCAGGTCGAAACCACCGACGATTTTGAACGGCTGCAACACCTTGCGGCCCTGGACGCGAAACTGGAGCAAACCGTTGATTTCGAGCAAGCCCTGAACGCCGACAATGCAAACGCTGACTGAGGGCCAACTGACATTTCGCTTCCCGGCGGCCGATGCCTGGTACGTGTTGCGCTACGACGAGCGGCAAGAGCCAGGGTTTTACAAGCTGCGGCTCGAGGTAATTGACGGCACGAAAGGCGTGGATTTCGTGGCTGGCCCCCGGCCCGGCTTCCCGCAAGTGCTGCTGGTTGAGGTAAAAGACTTTCGGGGCCGGCAGCCCGATTTGGAAGCGAAACTGAAGCCGCCCACCGCCGCGCAGGTAGCCGAGGCCAGAGCAGCCGGCCAAGAGCTGAAAACGCCGTTGGTGCTGGAAGTGCAGCAGAAAGCCTTGCACACCTGCGCCGGGCTATACTTGGCGGCCTGCCAGCAAAACGACCCGCAACTGGACGCCTTCCTGCTGCCCGAGCTGCGGGCGGCGATGCTCCGGCCGCCCAAGCTGAAACTGATTTTGTTTCTGGAACAAGACCCGCTGCCGTATTCGCCCCACGCGCAAACCAACAAAAAGGCCGCCCACAACCGCATCACCCAGCGGCAGGACATCACCAAAAAGCTGCGCGAAAAGCTCAAGCCCCTCGGCATCGGCTCCGAACTGGCCGAACTGGCGCAAATGCCCCACCCCACGGACTGGACCGCCTTTTCTGCCCCGGACGCTCCGGCAAGGCGATAACCGTTTCCTGGGGCAGCTTTGCGCGGGGCACTCGCTGCGCTCGTCGCGAAACGAAATTTCGCGTTACGCCCAACCGCGCAGTTTATACACCGCCCAGCCGGCCATTTCGTGCAGCAGCAGGCCCCAGCGGGCCAGGGCTTCGACCGAGGGCAGGAGCCAGTAGTCGGGCGTGGGCTGGCGGTCGGTGGTCCGCACGTCGGCCGGAAAGGCCAGCGGATTCAGGCCCGCTTGCCGGAAGCAGCCCAGCGCCCGCCGCAGATGAAAAGCCGACGTGACGAGTACCAGCGTGTCGGCCTCGGGGTGAGCGGCCAGGAACTGACGGGTGAAAATGGCATTTTCGCGGGTATTGCGGCTGCGGGTTTCCTGCCAGATGGCGGCCGGCGGCACCCCGGCCAGGCGCAGCAGGGCGGCGAGGTCGGCGGCTTCGGTTTGGTGGGTTTCGAGCACCGCCCCTGAGCCGCCCGACACCAGGATGCGGCGCACCCGGCCGGCCCGCCACAGCCAAAGGGCGTGGGTGAGGCGGTCGGCCCCGAGGTGCAAATACACGCGGTCGTGCGGCGACTTCTGACCGTTGGCGATGCCGGTGAGCAGCACGGCGGCGTCGGCCCGGCGCGGCAGGACAGCCAGGGGCACGGGCGCAATTTCCCAAGCCAGCAGGGCTTCGTTGATGAGGGCGTTGTTGG
>JANYFQ010000202.1 GCA_025362615.1 Hymenobacter sp.
GGGTTTCACTGCACCAGTACGCCCGCCAGGCCGGGCAAACCCTTTACCAAGCCCACCAACAGCAGTGGGCACCCTACCTGCGCCAACTCCTGCAAAACCCCCTCATTCCCGCGTTGGTGGGGGCGAGTGCGTAAGTCCTAATCAAATAAATTTTTTATGCCCACCTGGCTTCCTTACGCGCTACTCTCCGCTGCCTTCGCGGCTCTCACTGCTGTACTGGCCAAAATCGGCATCAAAGGGGTTGATTCGGACTTGGCCACGGCCGTGCGGACCACGGTGGTGCTGCTGCTGGCCTGGGGATTGGCGCTGGGGCGCGGGGCCACGGCGGGGCTGTCCGATTTGTCGGGCCGGACGTGGCTGTTTCTCACGCTTTCGGGGCTGGCTACGGGGGCTTCGTGGCTCTGTTATTTTCGGGCGTTGCAGCTGGGGCCAGTGAGCCGCGTGGCCCCGGTAGATAAGCTAAGTGTTGTGTTAGTGCTGATATTGAGTGTGTTGTTGCTCGGCGAACCCCTGACGTGGCGGGTGGGCCTGGGGGCCGCGCTGGTGGTGGCGGGTGTGGTGGTGCTGGCCAACTGAAGGCAACGCCGGGCCAGCGCCAACGGCTGCCGGCCGGCCGAACCGTGGTCGCTCGCGTCGTAATCCGCTTACTTTGTCCCCTCAAACCCCTTCAACCAACCCGCATGACTACCCCCACCGCCTCCGGCTTCCGCGCCGGCGTGCTGCACTCCGACGAGGTGCAGGCCCTTTTCCAACACGCCAAAGCCCACGCCTACGCGCTGCCCGCCGTGAACGTGACCGGCACCAACACCGTGAACGCCGTGCTCGAAACCGCCCGCGACGTTAATTCGCCGGTTATCATTCAGTTCTCGAACGGCGGGGCGCAGTTTTACGCCGGCAAGGGCCTGGCCAACGACCAGCAGCAGGCGAGCATCGCGGGCGGCATTTCGGGGGCCGAACACGTCCACCGCCTGGCCGAACTCTACGGCGTGCCCGTAATTCTGCACACCGACCACGCCGCCAAAAAGCTCCTGCCCTGGATTGACGGCCTGCTCGAGGCCGGCGAAAAGCACTTCGTCCAGCACGGCCAGCCGCTTTACAGTTCGCATATGCTCGATTTGTCGGAAGAGCCAATTGAGGAAAACATCGAAATCTGCCAGAAATATTTGGCCCGCATGGCCAAAATTGGCATGACGCTCGAAATTGAGTTGGGCGTGACCGGCGGCGAAGAAGACGGCGTGGATAACTCCGAAGTGGACAGCGCCAAGCTCTACACCCAGCCTTCGGAAGTGGCGTATGCCTACGAAAACCTGCTGAAAATCAGCCCGCGCTTCACCATTGCGGCGGCGTTTGGCAACGTCCACGGCGTGTACAAGCCGGGCAACGTGAAGTTGCAGCCCGTCATCCTCAAAAACTCGCAGGAGTACGTGATGGAGCACTTCGGCACCGGCCCGCAGCCCGTCGATTTCGTGTTTCACGGCGGCTCGGGTTCCAGTCAGGCCGAAATCCGCGAAGCCATCAGCTACGGGGCCATCAAAATGAACATCGACACCGACTTGCAGTGGGCGTTCTGGGAAGGCATCAAGAATAACTACGTCAAAAACGAGGGCTTTTTGCAGGGCCAAATCGGCAACCCAAACGGCCCCGATTCGCCCAACAAAAAATACTACGACCCCCGCGTGTGGCTCCGCGAAGGCGAAAAAACCTTCATGGCACGCCTCAAACACGCTTTTGAGGATTTGAACTGCGTGAACCGGCTGGCGTAACGCGGGTTTTCAACCCGCGCGTCAGGTCGTTTTCAACCCGTGCGTCAATGCCCTCAAACGGCCCGACGCGCGGGTTGAAACCCCGCGCTACCGGCGCGAACCCGCGTACAATTCGTACTTCAACAGCCGGCAATCAATCGGCCCGTTAAAGAGCGGAACCCGCCGTTTTGGCTTCAATCCCACGCTCTTAGCGGCCTCCAGGTTGCCCGTAAACACGTAGGCTTCGTAGTCCTGAAAGTTTGTTTTCAGGGTGTCGCCGATGGTTTTGTAGAGGGCGGCCATCTCCGTTTCCTGGCCCAGGCGCTCGCCGTAGGGCGGGTTGGTGATTAGCAGGCCGGGCGGCTGGTCGTGCGGGCGGCGGGCATCTTTCACGTCGGCCACTTCGAGGTGAATGCAGTCGGTGAGGTCGGCGGCGGCGATGTTGCGGCGGGCTTGCTCGACGACGTGCGGGTCGATGTCGGAGCCGGCGAGGTAGGCTTGGGGTTCGATAATGCGCTGGGCCAGTGCTTCCTGGCGCACCTGCTGCCAGAGGCGAGGGTTGAAGTCGGCCCAGTTCTCGAACCCGAACTTGTTGGGGTTGAAGAGGCCGGGAGCCATGCGCTGGGCGATAAGGCCGGCTTCGGTGAGGATGGTGGCCGAGCCGCACATCGGGTCGAGAAGCGGCTTGCGGCCGTCCCAGCCCGAGAGCAGCACGAGGCCGGCGGCCAGCACTTCGTTGAGGGGCGCGTCGTTGGTGGCCTGCCGGTAGCCGCGGCGGTGCAGCGAGTCGCCGGCCGCGTCGCGGCTGATGATGACATCGTTTTCCAGCATCCGCAGGTGCAGGCGCACGTCGGGGTGGCGGGTGTCCACGTCGGGGCGGCGGCCGGTGCGCTTGCGAAACTGGTCCACAATGGCATCTTTCGTGAGCTGGGCCACATAAAGCGAGTGCTCGAAGCTCGACTTATTGACGACGGCCGTGATGGCAAAGGTTTGGTCTGGGCCGATGAGTTCGGCCCAGTTGATGCGGCCGGTTTCGCGGTAAAGCGTGGCCTCGTCGGGGGCGTAAAAGCCGGCGATGGGGCGCAGCAGGCGCATGGCCAGCCGGCTCCAAAGCACGGTTTCGTAGAGGAGTTTCTGGTCGCCGACGAACTCGACGGCACGGCTGCCGACGTGGGTAATGTCGGCCCCGAGGGCGTGCAGCTCGTCGGCCAGTAGCTCTTCGAGGCCAAATTGGGTGGTGGCGGTCAGGTGCATCATAAGTGGGCGCAAAGGTCGGGCGCAGCGGGCCAGCGGGCGCAACGTCGGGCGTAAATTGCGGCCGCGTCGCGCCGCGTATTCAGCCCGAAACCGTCTTTTTTCAACCCCGCGCCAATGAAACCGAAATACGTCAACCCGTTCACCGACTTTGGTTTCAAGAAAATATTCGGCGAAGAAGCCAGTAAGCCGCTGCTGATGGATTTCCTGAACGCGCTCCTGCCCCAGGCCAACACCATTGTTGATTTGACCTTCAAAAACCCCGAGCAATTGGGCTTGGTGGATGCCGACCGCAAGGCCATTTTCGACATTTATTGCGAGAATGCCAACGGCGAAAAATTCATCGTCGAACTCCAAAAAGCCGAGCAAAATTATTTCAAGGACCGCACGGTTTTTTATTCCACATTCCCCATCCGCGAGCAGGCCAAAAAAGGGTATTGGGATTACCAGCTCAAGGCCGTGTACTGCATTGGCATTCTGGATTTTCGGTTTAACGACTACGGAAATACGGCCGAGAAAAACGACGTGGTACACGTCGTGCAACTCAAGGACCAGCACGGCCGGGTTTTCTACGACAAGCTGACCTACGTGTACCTCGAAATGCCCAATTTCAAGAAGGCCGAAACCGAGTTGGTTTCGCGGCTCGACCAGTGGCTTTTTTTCTTGCGGAACCTGGAAGATTTCGAGTCGGTGCCCGCCATCTTCGCCGATTCCGTTTTTAGTCAAGCCTTCCAAACGGCCGAGCTGGCGAAGTTCGAGCCCGCCGAGTGGGACAGCTACGAAGGCAGCCTCAAAGTTTATCGCGACCTGCACGCCGTCATCGACACCGCCCACGACAAAGGGCGCGACGAAGGCCGGCTCGAAGTAGCCCGCAACCTCCGGCGCAAAGGCTTGACGGATGATTTCATTGCGGAAGTTACGGGCCTCACCCAAACCGAAATCGACCAATTGTAAATCCACTTCTCAGCCCTGTTTTCCCAACCAAGCCAGCCCGCAAAGCTGGCTTTTTTGTACCTTCCGCCCCCTATGGCTACTCCTGTTACTTCTGTTGCTGCGCCAATTGCGGCCCCCGCCCGCTCCTACGCCGGCCCCATGTTGCTGATGACGACCTTGTTCTTCCTCTTTGGGGCCGTCACCAATTTCAACGACGTGTTGATGCCGTATTTGAAAGACGTGTGCCAACTGACTGACTTGCAGTCGTCGGCGGTGCAGTCGGCGTTTTTTGGGGCTTATTTTCTGATGAGCCTGCCGGCGGGCTGGGTGCTGAAAAAACTGGGCTACCAGCGCGGCATCGTGGCGGGCCTGCTGGTGATGGCGGGCGGGGCGCTGCTGTTTGTGCCGGCGGCCGATGCGCGGGCGTTTCCGCTGTTTTTGGGGGCGTTGGGCGTGTTGGGGGCGGGCATTACGCTGCTGCAAGTGGCGGCCAACCCCTACGTGAGCATCCTGGGGCCGGCACGGGGCGCGGCGGCGCGGGTGAGCGTGGTGGGCGTGGCCAACAACTTTGGCGGCAGCCTCTCGCCGCTGCTGGGCGGGATGCTGCTTTTTGGCAGCTCGGTGGCCCTCAAGGCCCGGCTGGCGGCCCTGCCCCTGGCCCAGCGCCTGGCCGAGGAAGCGCAGCTCGTGAAAGGCCCCTACCTGGGCCTGGCGGCGTTTTTGGTGCTGCTGGCGGGCGTGTTTTTCTTTTTTGTGAAGCTGCCCAACCTGGAGGCCATGCCCGAAGAAATCGCCCTCGAAGACCGGCCGCTGGCGGCGGGCCGCACGTCGGCGCTGGCGTTTCCGCACTTGCTGCTGGGCGTGGGGGCCATTTTTGTGTACGTCGGGGTGGAGGTGGGCCTGGGCTCTTTCCTCATCCGCTACGGCGAGAGCCAGGGTATTGCCCATCTCTCGGGCTTCACCCAGAGCCTGGTGCGGGGCCTGAACGTGGCCACGAACTACGCCCTGGTGCTCTTCGGGCAGCACGCCGACCCGATTGACACGTCGGCGGGCTTTACCAAGGCGGTGGGGGCGGTGCTGGTGGCCTCGTACTGGTTTGGCTCGTTGGTGGGGCGGCTGGTGGGCATTCCGCTGCTGTTGCGCTTCCACAACCGGGCGCTGCTGGTGGCGGTGTGCGCGGCGGGCGCGGCGCTGGTGGGGGCGTCCGTCCTCACGCAGGGCGAGGCGGCGCTGTGGCTGGTGGTGCTTTGTGGGCTGATGAACTCGATTATGTGGCCCGTTATTTTCCCGTTGGCCATCACGGGGTTGGGGCCGTTCACCAAGCAAGGGTCGTCCTATTTGATAATGGCCATTGTGGGCGGGGCGCTTATTCCGCCGCTTATGGGCTGGCTGGCTACCCACGGTGGCGGGCTGCGGGCGGCGTTTGCCGTGCCGGTGGGCTGTTATTTGTACTTGCTGTTTTACGCGCTGAGCGGGTATCGGGTGCGGTAGCTGATGAGCTGTTTGGCAACCTGTTCCGCGGTTGGGTTGGCAGCCAAACGTGGTTTGGAACCCAGCATCGGACCCGTGTGGGGAAGCCTGCGGCCCTGCGTGGGCAACGGCCGCCTCTCCGCAAAGTCGGTGCCCGGCCCTGCCCGGCGCCCCTAACTTTGCCGGTATGCTGCTCGAAGAAAACGTCTCCCTCTGCTCTTACAACACCTTTGGCCTCGACGTCACGGCCCGCTACTTTGCCCGCTTTGCCTCGGCCGACGAACTGCGGGAACTGCTGCAACTGCCCCAGGTGCAGGCCGCCGATAAGCTCATCCTGGGCGGCGGCTCCAACGTCCTCTTCACCCAAAACTATGCGGGTGCGGTGCTAAAAAACGAGGTAATGGGCCTCGAAATCATCGCCGAAGACCCCGAAACCGGCACGGCCCTGGTGCGGGCCGGGG
>JANYFQ010000216.1 GCA_025362615.1 Hymenobacter sp.
GTTCAGCGACGGAAAAAAGTAGCGGCGCGTGTTCACCAGTTGAACCGCCAGGGCTTCCTTCACCCGCAGCAAGTGTTTTTCCGATTCAAATAAAATTGGAAAGTAAGCGTAATTGTACTCCAGACTCTCTTCGGCTGGGGCCGGGAATTGCAGCGGCAGGCCCGCCAACTCTTGCTTGTAGAGTTCGGCCAGCGTGCGGCGCTTTTCGATAAAGTCTGGCACACGGGGCAGGTTGCACAAGCCCATGGCCGCGTGAAACTCCGAGTTTTTGCCGTTTACGCCCAGTGTAAAGTATTCGTCGCCGATGTGCCCGAACGATTTATAGAGCCAGATTTTACGCGCCAGCTCGGCATCGTTCATCACAATGGCTCCGCCTTCGACGGTATGGAAAAGCTTGGTGGCGTGAAAGCTACACGTTGTAATGTCGCCGTAGCTGAGCAGCGAGCGGCCGTGAACCCGCACCCCAAAGGCGTGGGCACCGTCGTAAATCACCTTCAGGTCGTGCCGACGGGCAATTTTTTCGATGGCCAGCACGTCGCACGGGTAGCCGTACACGTGGGTGGCCAGGATGGCGCTGGTGCGCGGGGTAATGGCAGCCTCGATTTTGGCCGCGTCAATGCAAAAAGTCCGGTCCTCAATGTCAACAAATACCGGTTCGCAGTTTTCCCACAGAATAGCCGTGGTGGTGGCCACGTAAGAAAAAGGGGTTGTAATTATCTCGCCCGCCAGGCCCAACGCCTTGATAGCTACCTGCAACGCAATGGTGCCGTTGCCGGTGAACTGAACGTGCGTATTGTCGAGGTACTGGCTCAGTTCCGATTCCAGGCGCTGCACCAGCGGGCCGTTGTTGGTGAGCCAGGCCCGTTCCCAGATGCCTTCCAGGTAAGCAGTGTACTCGGCTAAGGGCGGCAGGTAGGCCTTGGTGACGTTGATAGACATCAAAAAAAGAGGTTGGGTTAGCGGCAATGATTGTTAATGAACCAGGTCGGCGTATTGGTGTTCGGCCACAATGCGGCCTTCGCTCATTTGGTAAATGCGGTCGCACTCGCGCAGGGTGGTCAGGCGGTGGGCGATGATGAGAATGGTGATGCTGGTGTTGGCTAGTTCGGCAATGGCCTCGTTTACTTCGCGTTCCGTTTCGTTGTCGAGGGCGCTGGTGGCTTCGTCGAGCAGCATGATTTCGGCTTTTTTGTACAACGCCCGGGCGATGCCGATGCGCTGCCGCTGCCCTCCGGAGAGCTTGGAGCCGCGCTCTCCAATGGATGTCGCCAGACCATCGGGCAGTTTGGCCACAAAATCGGCCAGCGACGCTTGCTTCACGGCATACTCCAGCCGCTCGGCATCGACTTCTTCGGCGGGGGCACCGAGCGTGATGTTGTCTTGGATGGAGGCTTCCATCAGAAAGGTGTCCTGCTTGACGTAGCCCACCAGCTTGTACCACGCCTCCAGGTGATGCGGCGTCAGGGCCTCGCCATCTACCAGAATCTGGCCCTGCTGCTCGGTGTAGAAGCGGAGCATGATGTTCATGAGCGTGGTTTTGCCGGAGCCGGAGGTTCCGATAAAACCGATTTTTTCGCCCCGGTTTATGCGCAGGCTGATGCCTTGCAGCACGGGCGCATCGGTGGCCTCCTGACTGGGGAAGCGGTAGGAAATATCGTTCAGCACCAAGTCGTGTTGAAATACCAGCGGCAACTGCTTTGCCGGAGGCACTTCGTTGAAGCGCGGCTCCCGAAATCTTTCCAGGACCTCAATGGTAAACTGGGACTGCTTCATGGTGACAAGCGACACCAAAATGCGATTGACGGAGGGCATGAGGCGGTAAGCGGCGGCGGCAAATACGCCCACCAGCGTGACCAGCCCACCGTTGGTGCCCGAAAAGAAAAGGGAATACAAAAAGATGGTGAGCACCCCCATAACGGCCACCATCTCGATTACCCGAGGTGGTAACAGCAGGTAAACGTAGGCTTCGACATCGAGCTTTTGGGCGACGGCCTGATTTTTCAGCAAACGGTCGGCAAACTTGCCCTGCCGCCCGGCCAGCTTCAGCTCAATAAAACCCGAAAACAAGTCGCCAACCAAACCCAGCGACCCCGTACGCAGCCCGTTGAGCTGATTGCCAATTGCCTGCGAACGGGCACGCAACGCCCGGTACGTGAGCAGGGTAGCGGGCACCAGCACCAGCACCAGGATAACAATCAGCACCGGTTTGTAGAGCGAGATGGCCGCAACGGTGACGGCAATGATAATTAGCTCGGAGAAGAAAATGAGGCAGGGCCGCAGCATCGAATTGACGTAGGCACCCGGCACGTTCATCGAGTTGTTGATGAGGTGCGCCGAACCCAAATCGGCGAAATACCAGAAGGGCAGGTGTAAGTATTTTTGAAGTTGCCCCTTCACAACGGTCATGCCGATGTCGGAGGTGAAGCGCACTTGTAAATAGTTAATCCAGATGCTGAATAAGTTTTTCAGCAGGAAAAAAGCGAACAAGGCGACGATGACGCACACCAGAAACGTCCGCTCCGAAGTAAAGTGCAGCGCATTGTAAGCAGCCAGAAAATACTTGTTGTGTTGGACGCCGTTGGGCTCGGCGGCTACCAGCAGCACGGGCAAGATGGCGGCCAGTCCAAATACGTCCAGCACCGACGAAATCAGGAGCAAAAAGAATTGTACTACAGCTGTCTTTCGCTGGCTGGCGGTCAGGTAGTAATTCGCGCTACGCAGTGTTTGAGAAATAACTTCTGGTAGCATAAAAGCGCGGGCTCACTGGGCAAATAGTTCGGCAAAGTTAGGCACAAGGCCCCGATTTGCCCGTTTTTCAGGCGGTGTGGGGGGCGTTGAGTTGGGCGTTTATTACGTCGAGGCGGTCCTGGAGCCGGGCCTGCGCGTCGTAGAGGCGGGCCATGCGGCCCCGCGTGGCCCGGCCCAGGGCCCGCAGCCGGCCCGGCTCGGCCAGGTAGGGGGCCAGCTTGCGGGCCACGTCCGCTGCCTCCGCTTCGAGCAGCACGAGGTCCTCCCCGTCGGTGAAAAAGCCCCCGTTCTGCCCCAAGTCGTCGGTGCAGAACACGGCCACCCCCGCCGCCCCCGCCTCCACGCAGCAGCCCGTCGGGAAGCCGTCGAAGGCCCCCGGCGCCAGCACGAACGAGCGGTTGGGCGAGACGATGGCGTCCATCCGGGCGTAAAAGTCCACGAACCACGCCGTCGGCCGGCTCCCGTAAAACACGATTTTGTCCCCCAACTCGCCCACCGGCACGTCGGTTTCGTTGAAAGACCCCACGACGTGGAAGCGCAGGGCCGGGAACTGCGGGGCCAAAAGCTTGGCCGCCGCCACGAACACGTCGTAGCCCTTGTCGCGGCCCTGGGCCATGTACTTGCCCGCCACGAAGCACACGTCGAGCGTGGCCTTGCCCGCCGGGTAGGCCGGGCGCGCCGCCCCCGAGCCGAGCAGCAGCCCCAGCGGCTGCACCAGCCCGTACACGCAGCTGATTTGCTCCGAACGGCAAAAACCCTTCGCCACCAAATAGTCGCGGATGATGTTCTGCGTCGTGATGAGGTGCCGGAAGTAAGGCGAGCCGCACACCCGCGCCAACTGACGGTCCGACTCTGGTTCGTTGAAAC
>JANYFQ010000229.1 GCA_025362615.1 Hymenobacter sp.
GAGCGACGTGGTGGAGGGCATCGTGATTATGCGCAAGGGCGAAAACCCCGCCGAAGTGCTAAGCCGCGTGAAGGCCAAAATTGAAGAACTGAACACCAAGACCTTACCGGCCGACGTGAAGCTCAAAACCTTCTACGACCGCGACGTGCTCATGGACCACTGCACCCACACCGTCATCCACAACCTCGTGGAAGGCATTGTGCTGGTGACGGTGATTGTGCTGCTGTTTATGGCCGACTGGCGCACGACGCTGACGGTAAGCATCGTCATTCCGCTGGCATTGCTGTTTGCCTTTATCTGCCTGCGGCTGAAGGGCATGAGCGCCAATTTGCTGAGCATGGGCGCTATCGACTTCGGTATCATTATCGACGGGGCAGTGGTGATGGTGGAGGGCATTTTTGTGGTGCTCGACCACAAGGCCCACGAAGTGGGCATGGAGCGGTTTAACAAGCTGGCCAAGATGCGCATCATCAAGAAAACGGGCGGCGAGTTGGGCAAGGCCATCTTCTTCTCGAAGCTGATTATCCTGACTTGCCTGCTGCCGATTTTCGCCTTCGAGAAGGTGGAAGGCAAGATGTTTTCGCCCCTGGCCTACACGCTGGGCTTTGCGCTGGTAGGAGCCTTGATACTGACGCTGACGCTGGTGCCGGTGCTGTCGAGCATCCTGCTCAACAAGAACGTGCGGGAGCGCAACAACCCGATTGTCAACTTCTTCGACCGCATCGTGACGGCCGGCTTTGGCTTTACCTACCGCCACAAGGCCCTGAGCCTGGCCGTGAGCCTGGCCGTGGTGGCGCTGGGGCTGTACTCGTTTACGGGGCTGGGGTCGGAGTTTTTGCCCGAGCTGAACGAGGGGGCGCTGTGGGTGGAAACGAAGCTGCCGATGTCGTCGAGCCTGACCGAAACCAACAAGATGGCGGCCAATTACCGGCGCATCCTGCGCTCGTTTCCGGAGGTGACGTCGGTGCTTTCGCAAACCGGCCGCTCGAACGACGGCACCGACCCCTCGGGCATTTACTACGTGCAGGCCCAGGTGAACCTCAAGCCCCACGAGGAGTGGACGCGCGACATCACGAAGGAACAGCTGATTGAGGAGATGGACAGAAAGCTGAAGGAGTACCCCGGCATCATCTTCAACTACTCGCAGCCCATCATCGACAACGTGGAGGAGGCCGTAGCGGGCATCAACGCGGCGCTGGCCGTCAAGATTTTCGGCAACGACTTGCAGGAACTCGACACCAAGGCCAACGAGGTGATGAAGGTGCTGGCCCAGGTGCGCGGCGTGAAAGACCTGGGCATCCTGCGCAACCTGGGGCAACCCGAAATGAGCGTCCGCCTCGACCAAACCCGCATGGCGGCCTACGGTGTGCAAACCGGCGACGCCCAAACGGTGGTCGAGATGGCCGTTGGGGGCAAGGCCGCCACCCAGCTCTACGAGGGCGAGCGCCGCTTCGACGTGACGGTGCGCTACCCCAAGGCCAACCGCGACACGGAAGACAAAATCGGCGACTTGCGGGTGCCCACCATCCGGGGCAGCAAGGTGGCCCTCAAAGAAATAGCCACCATTGGCACCAGCAACGGCCCGGCGTTTGTCTATCACGACAACGGGCAGCGGTTCATCGCCGTCAAGTTCTCCATCCGCGACCGCGACATGGGCAGCACCGTGGCCGAAGCCCAGGAGCGCATGGCCAAGGCGGTGAAGCTCGGCAAGGGCTACCGCATCGAGTGGGCCGGCGAGTTCGTGAACCAGGTGCGGGCCACCAAGCGCCTGGGGCAAATCGTGCCCGTGTCGCTGGTCATCATCTTCATCCTCTTGTTCATCACCTTCGGCAACGGCAAGGACGCGGCCCTGGTGCTCACCAACGTGCCGTTTGCTCTCATCGGCGGCATCGCGGCGCTGCACATCACGGGCGTCAATTTCTCGATTTCGGCCGGCATCGGCTTCATCGCGCTGCTCGGCATTTGCATCCAGAACGGCATCGTGCTCATCACCGTCTTCAAGGAAAACCTACGCAAGCGCCTCAGCCTCGACCAAAGCCTGCGGCAGGGCGTGGCCTCGCGGGTGCGCCCCGTGGTGATGACGGCCCTCATGGCCATGATTGGCTTGTTTCCGGCCGCCCTGAGTACCGGCATCGGCTCCGAAACCCAGAAGCCGCTGGCCATCGTCGTCATTGGCGGCCTGGTGTCGGCCACGGTGCTGACGCTGCTGATTTTCCCGCTGATTTTCGCGTTTTTCTACCGGGAAATGCACCAGGACCGGCCGGCGGTGGCCGTGGCATAGCGGGGCAATTTCTGACGAGCGCGGCTGTCCCGCTGTGGGCGCGGTGGCAACCTGGGCCGATTAGTCAGTAAGTCGTTGATAACGAATAAATCAGAAGAACCAGATGCGCCGTGTAATACCAGTGCGACATCCCCTCGCACGTCGGCCCTGATACCACGGGGCACCGGGCCACACCTTCGTCACGAACTGGGTAAGCCCAAAGCCCGGCTTGATTCCATAAATTGAATTTTTGCGGCTATCTTAGTGGCCCCGCCGGTTCCTTTCCCCGGTGGGCGCTGGCTATGAAGACGATTACTACCCGCACGGCCGTCCATTGGGTGTGCTCGATACTCACGGGCCTGGCACTACTGGCTGGCCCCGCGCCCGCCCCGGCCCAAACCCTGGCCAACCTGACGGTGCGGGTGCAGGCCGAAGCCCTGACCAACCCGGCCCGCATCCGGCTGCGCTGGCTGCCCGATGCCGCCGCCGGCAGCTACGATATCTACCGCATGAACAAGGGTCAGAGCCTGTTCAACGCCATTCGGTTGCGCGACCCGGCGGGCCGGCCTGACACTGTTTCCACCTTCGTGGACAGCACGGTTGTGGTGGGCCGGGGCTACGAGTACCGGGTACGGAAAGTCGTCGGCAGCGGGAGTGGCGAAGGCTCCGTGCTGGCCGGCATTGAGGTGGCGGCCACCGAGCGCCGGGGGGCGGTGGTGCTGCTCGTGGACGACACCCACGCCGCTTACCTGACCGCCGACCTGGCCGTGCTGACGCAGGATTTGGTAAGCGACGGCTGGCGGGTGATTCGCCACGACGTGGCCCCCACGCTGCTGCCGCCCCAGGTCAAGGCCCTGATTCAGGCCGACTACGCGGCCGATGCCGGGCAGGTACGGGCCGTGTTCATCGTCGGCCACGTAGCCGTGCCGTACTCGGGTGCTTATGCCCCCGATGGCCACCCCGACCACCAGGGTGCCTGGCCGGCCGACGTGTACTACGGCAGTATGGCCGGTGCCTGGACCGACAACCAGCTAAGCATTACCTTGGCCAGCCGCCCCGAAAACCGCAACGTGCCCGGCGATGGCAAGTTCGACCAGTCCACAGTGCCGGGCGCAGTGCAACTAGAGGTGGGGCGGGTGGACATGAGCCGCCTGCCAGCCTTTGCCGCCTCGGAGCGCGACCTGCTGCGCCGCTACCTGCTCAAAAACCACCAGTACCGCCATAAACTCGTGACTGTGGCCGAGCGCGGGCTGGTGGACGACAACTTTGGGGTGTTCGGCGGCGAGGCGTTTGCCAACAACGGGTGGCGCAATTTTACGCCGTTTTTCGGGCTGGGCGCGGCGGCGGTCGTGGCGCGGCCCTACTTCAGCACCCTGCGGACCGCCGACTACGCCTGGGCCTTTGCCTGCGGCGGCGGCTCTTACACCTCCGCCTCGGGCATCGGCAGCACCAGTGATTTTGCCAACGGGCCGGTTCGCAGCGTGTTCAACATGAATTTCGGTAGCTACTTCGGCGACTGGGACAACCCCAACAACTACCTACGGGCGGCGCTGGCCGCCGAGGGCCTCACGCTCACCAACTGCTGGGCCGGGCGGCCCAACTGGTACGTGCAGTTCATGGGCCTGGGCGAAACCATTGGCTACTGCACCCGGCGCAGCCAAGCCGAAACCAGGGGCGGTAATGTTCACGTAGCCCTGCTCGGCGACCCCACCCTGCGCCTGCACGTATTGGCTCCGCCCACGGGCCTCAGCATTGCCGCCAGTGGCGGGCGGGCGGCCTTGGCCTGGGCGGCTAGTCCGGCGGCCGGTGCCGGCTACCACGTCTATCGGGCCAGTACGCCCGCCGGACCGTTCGTGCGCCTCACCGCCCAGCCCCTGACGGCGCTGGCCTACGCGGACGCAACTTCGCTACCGGGCACGTCAAGCTACCTCGTGCGGGCGGTGCAGCTCAAAAACGGCTTTTCCGGCTCATACTACAACCTAAGCCAAGGCGCGGCGGCCGACTTCGTGGCCCCGGCCCCGGTGCCCAGCGGCGGCACCTGGCTGGGCACGGCCAGCGCCGACTGGGCCACGCCCGCCAACTGGAGCACTGGCGCGGTGCCCACCCGCACCGGCACGGCCCGCATCGGAGCCGGTACGCCGTTTGCGCCCGTGGTGGGCGGCGGCGCATTCGCCGTGTATGGCCTCGCGCTCGCCCCCCAGGCCCGGCTAACCATTGCCGCCGGCGGCCGACTCGCGGTGGCCACGCAGCCGCTGGTGCAGCCGGCCCCGGCCGGAACCGCGCCCACGGCGCTGGTGCTGGCCCCGGCCACGCCCACGGCGGCGGGTGGCAAACTCGATGTCCTGGACTACCTCGGCGGCCCGCAGGCGGGGCTGGCCCTGGGCGCGGGCACGGCCCTGACGGTGGGCGACAGGGCCACTCTGCGCCTGCTGGGCAGCCTGCAAGCCCCGGCCGCCGCCCTGGCCTTCGCGCCCGGCAGCCGCCTCGTTTTCGCCCCCGACACCGCCGTGTTCACGCCCACGTTGCGGCACTACCTCAACGGGCCGGCGGGACTGACGCCGGGCATCCTGGAAATAAACAAGCCCTCCGAAACCCTGGAACTGAGCAGCGCCGTGGCCTTGGCCACGCAACTGGAAAACTACGGTACCCTCGTCACCAACAACCGCCTGACCCTGCTTTCGGTGCTGGGGCGGCAGGCCATTGTGGTGCCGGTGGTGCCGGGGCCGGGCCTGCCGCGCACGTTCGGGCGGTTTGTGGGCAACTTCACGATGCAGGTTTTTGTGGACGGGAGCCGCAACGCCGGGCTGGGCTACCGGCACCTGACAGCACCGTTGGGCAGCACCGGCATCACGGTACGAAGCCTGACCACACCGGCGTTCACGCCCGTTGTGAACGCCATCTACAACACCACGGGCAACACCGTCACACCGTTTCCGACAGTGTTCAGCTACAACCAAGACCTGTTGGATGCCGCAACGAATAACGGCCGTACAGCCGTTTTTGACAACGGTTGGCAGTCGCCCACTAGGCTAAATAGCTTACTCAGCCCAAGCTTGGGCTACACTGTCAATATGCCTGGCAACCAGACGTTGAGCTTCACCGGGCAGCCTAATGCGACCCGCCTCTACCGCGACGTTTGGCGCCACGACACCCCCGATGCGGGCTGGGCCTTGCTGGGCAACCCCTACCCGGCTCCGCTCGACTGGGACTCGCTGACCAAAAATGACACTAATTATTTTAACGTGTTGCCGGGGCTTTACACCTTTAAAAGTGACGGTCAGTACACCGGCAGCTACGCCAGCTATTTGCCCGGCTCTAATGGCACACCTGGCATAGGCATAAACGGCGGCGGCCACCTCGTGCCGGTTGGGCAAGGATTTTTCGTTCGCACCGTGCCCCCCGAACCCGGCAATAATTTGAACAACGGCTTTATTATCTTCACTCCCGACGACCTCCTTACCACCCCCACCGCGCCCGCCGTGCAACGCACCGCCCCCGACCCGCGCCCGCGCCTGGTGCTGGCCTTGCGCGCTGCTGCCGGCACCACTGCCCACCAAACGGCCGTGTATTTCCAGGCCGGGGCCACGGCCGGTGCCGATGCCCGCTTCGACGCGCCGCTGCTGGCCGCCGCCGGGCAAGCCCTGACGCTGGCTTCGGAGGTTGCGGGCCAGCCGGTGGCCATCAACGGCCTGCCCCCGCTGGCCGGGGCCGAGGTACGGGTGCCGTTGCAGCTTGGCGCCGCCAGCGCCGGGCGCTACGAGCTGGCCGTGGAAACCCTGGCCAACCTGCCCGCCCCCTACCGCGCTTACCTGCACGACGTTGCCGCCGGCACCTACACCGATTTGGCCCTGCACCCCGTCAATGCCCTGACCCTGCCAGCCGCCGCCCGCGTAGCCGGGCGTTACTGCCTCGTTTTCAGCCCCCAGGCGCGGGTACTGGCCCCAGCCCCGACCGCCCTTGCGGCGCTGGTTGCCCTCTACCCCAACCCCACCCACGGCCGCGTAGCCCTGCACTTACCGCCGGCGCTACGGAGCCGCCGGGGCACTCCAGTGAGAGTCGTAAACACACTGGGCCAAGTGGTTCTGAAGGCCAGCTACCCACCCGAAAGCCCCGAGCTCGCGCTGCCGCTGCCGGGCCTCGCGGCGGGCATTTACACCGTGCAGGCCCGCACGGTGGCCGGCACCATCAGCCGGCGGCTGGTGGTGGAGTAAAACAGGCCGGCAAAAACCGGGCGCTACTTTTGGCCGATGAAAAAGCTCTTCGGCTGGCTACTGGTTGGTTTTGTACTGCTCAACGCCGTAGCGTTTATGCACGCTTGGCACTTTACGCATTTCAGCACCGACGCGGGACGGCATTCGCCCAACCCCGAGCAGCTTACCACTGCGCAAAAGGGGTGGCTGCTGCTCACGGGCATACGCAACCCCAAGCCGCGCAACGGCCCCAAACCCGGTTTTCCGGTTGAAACCGTGGGCATTTCCAGCCCCAACGGCCCCCTCGAAGCCTGGTTTGCTCCCGCCGACACGGCTCGGCCCAGGGGCACGGTGGCGCTGTTTCACGGCTACGCGAGCAGCAAATCGGCCCTGGGGCCCGAGGCCGGCTACTTCCGCCGCCTCGGCTACGCCGTGCTGCTCGTGGATTTGAGCGGCAACGGCAACTCGGCGGGCCGCCGCACCACCGTTGGCTACCGCGAAGCCGCCGACGTGGCCGCTGCTGTGCGCTGGTTGCGCCAACGGCCGCGCCGCGCTGGCGTGGCTTCCAACGACTCGCTCGTGCTCTACGGCGTGAGCATGGGGGCCGTGGCCATCCTGCGGGCCGAAGCCGAATTGGGCGTACGCCCCAGCGCCAACATCCTCGAATGCCCCTACGGCTCGATGCGCCAAACGGCAGCTAACCGCTTCCGGTCCATGCACTTGCCCGCATTTCCGCTGGCCGATTTGCTGGTGTTCTGGGGCGGAGCGCAAAACGGATTCTGGGCCTACAACCTGGCCGCCGAACGCTACGCCCCGGCCATTCAAACCCCCACCCTGCTGCTCTGGGGCACCGCCGACCCCCGCGTAACCCGCGCCGAAACCGATGCCATTTTCAATGCCCTGGCCGGGCCGAAGCAACGGCACGATTTCGCGGGCGCGGGCCACGAGCCGTATGCAGTAAAATTTCCGGCCGAGTGGCGGGGGCAGGTGCGGGGGTTTGTCGGGGCTGCTCCAAACCTGACACACTGATTTTTATGATGCTGTTTAATCGCCGTGCATAGTTTTTATTCCGCTGCCAACGCTTGCACCTGCGCCGCGGTGAGGCCCGTGGCCACCAGCACCACTTCGACCGAAACCCCGGCCCGCAAAAAGTTGAGCGCCGTTTGCCGGATGCCCTTCTCCTCGCCCTCGGCACGGGCGGTGTCCACGGTGTTTTGAGCGTCGCGGTAAAACTTGAGACTGCCTTCGTAGGAAAGCACCTGGGCGGGCGTGAAACGAGCAATTTCGGCCACCTCAAACAGGCGCTCGAACACGCGCTCGCGCAACTGGTCGGGCACCCGGTCGAGCCGGTCGAGGTTGCGGATGACATAGAGCCACTTGTCGAAACGGGTGACGAGCTGCTCCAGCGTTTTGTTGAACTTGGGCATCTCCAGGTAAATAAACGTCAGCTTGTCGTAGAACACGCGCTGGGTCTCCTGGTCCGTTAGCTTCACGTCGTAACGGTATTTATCGGGCTGCTCCTGGTCCTCGTCGAACACAAAATCGAGGATGGCGACGGTGTACACGGCCTTCAACTCAAAGTTCCACCCCGCCCGTTCGGCTTGCTCGCGGATGGGAAAAGTGGCGTAATACAGGGTGCGGTCCTTGAAATATTTTTGCTTGCTCTTTTGCAGTTCCACAATGAATTTCTCCCCCCGCTCATTCTCGCATAGGACTTACGCACTCGGTGAAACCTGCCAACCGCGAAGCGGTGATATATTGGTAGTAACGGCATGAAGGTCAGTCCCAAACCGCGAAGCGGTGACACCTCCCGCCCTTGACAGGTGCCACCGCTTCGCGGTTTGGGATTTCTACAAACCACTTGACTACCAACATGACACCGCTTCGCGGTTGG